>NZ_JABWRI010000007.1:0-199501 GCF_014268865.1 Pseudomonas sp. BW16M2
GATCGGCAACGGCAACGGCAACGGCAACGGCAACGGCAACGGCAACGGCAACGGCAACGGCAACGGCAACGGCAACGGCAGGGATGGGATGAGGGCGGTGCGGGGCGATAGGCACGCCGCATCGCCACAATAGCGAACGGTGGTTGTTCTAAAACCTGCGAAGTAGGACAATTATCGGCTTCACGTCCCAACCAGCGACCTTGCATGGCCTTTCTTGCACTTGGTATCAACCATAAGACTGCCTCGGTAGACGTACGCGAGCGCGTGGCGTTTACGCCCGAGCAGCTGGTCGATGCCCTGCAGCAGCTCTGCCGACTGACCGCCAGCCGCGAGGCGGCGATCCTGTCCACCTGCAACCGCAGCGAACTGTATATAGAGCAGGACCACCTCGCCGCCGACGCCGTGCTGCAATGGCTGGCCGACTACCACCAGCTGAGCCTCGACGAACTGCGCGCCAGCGCCTACGTCCACGAAGAGCACGACGCGGTCCGGCACATGATGCGCGTGGCCTCGGGCCTCGACTCGCTGGTGCTCGGCGAACCGCAGATCCTCGGCCAGATGAAGTCGGCCTACGCCGTGGCCCGCGAGGCCGGCACCGTCGGGCCGCTGCTCGGGCGCCTGTTCCAGGCCACCTTCAGCGCCGCCAAGCAGGTGCGCACCGACACCGCCATCGGCGAGAACCCGGTCTCGGTGGCGTTTGCCGCAGTCAGCCTGGCCCGGCAGATTTTTTCCGACCTGGGCCGCAGCCAGGCGCTGCTGATCGGCGCCGGCGAGACCATCACCCTGGTCGCCCGCCACCTGCACGAGCAGGGCGTGCGCCGCATCGTCGTGGCCAACCGCACCCTCGAGCGCGCCAGCATCCTCGCCGAGCAGTTCGGCGCCCATGCCGTGCTGCTCGCGGACATCCCGCAGGAACTGGCTAACAGCGACATCGTCATCAGCTCCACCGCCAGCCAGTTGCCGATCCTCGGCAAGGGCGCGGTGGAAAGCGCGTTGAAGCAGCGCCGGCACAAGCCGATCTTCATGGTCGACATCGCCGTGCCGCGTGACATCGAGCCGCAGGTGGGCGAGTTGGACGACGTCTACCTCTATACCGTCGACGACCTGCACGAAGTGGTTGCGGAAAACCTCAAGAGCCGTCAGGGCGCGGCCCAGGCCGCCGAAGAGCTGGTCTCGGCCGGCGCCGACGATTTCATGGTGCGCCTGCGCGAGCTGGCGGCGGTGGATGTGCTCAAGGCCTACCGCCAGCAGAGCGAGCGCCTGCGCGACGAAGAATTGCAAAAGGCCCTGCGCCTGCTCGGCAACGGCGGCAACCCCGAGGACGTGCTGATGCAACTGGCCCGGGGCTTGACCAACAAACTCCTGCACGCCCCCAGCGTGCAACTGAAAAAGCTCTCCGCCGAAGGCCGCCTCGATGCGCTGGCCATGGCCCAGGAACTCTTCGCCCTCCACGAGGGCTCGACGGACAAATCCCCGCAATGAAAGCGTCGCTGCTGAACAAACTGGACACGCTCCAGGATCGCTTCGAGGAACTCACCGCGCTGCTCGGTGACGCCGAAGTCATTTCCGACCAGACGCGTTTTCGCGCCTACTCCCGCGAGTACGCCGAAGTCGAGCCGGTGATCGCTTGCTATCAAGGCTGGCGCAAGGTCCAGGACGACCTCGAGGGCGCCCAGGCGCTGCTCAAGGACGCCGACCCCGACCTGCGCGAGATGGCGGTCGAGGAAGTGCGCGAAGCGAAAGAGCAGCTGGTGGGCCTGGAGTCGCAACTGCAGCGCATGCTGCTGCCCAAGGACCCCAACGACGGGCGCAACGTGTTCCTCGAAATCCGCGCCGGCACCGGTGGCGACGAGGCGGCGATCTTCTCCGGCGACCTGTTCCGCATGTACTCGCGCTACGCCGAGAAACGCGGCTGGCGCCTGGAGATCCTCTCCGAGAACGAAGGCGAGCACGGCGGCTACAAGGAAATCATCGCCCGGGTCGAAGGCGACAGCGTGTACGGCAAGCTGAAGTTCGAGTCCGGCGCGCACCGTGTGCAGCGGGTCCCGGAAACCGAATCCCAGGGCCGCATCCACACCTCGGCCTGCACCGTGGCGGTATTGCCCGAGCCCGACGAGCAGGTGGCGATCGAGATCAACCCGGCCGACTTGCGCGTGGACACCTATCGCGCCTCCGGCGCCGGCGGCCAGCACGTCAACAAGACCGATTCGGCGATCCGCATCACCCACTTGCCCACCGGCATCGTGGTCGAGTGCCAGGAAGAGCGTTCGCAGCACAAGAACCGTGCCCGCGCCATGTCCTGGCTGTCGGCCAAGCTCAACGACATGCAGACCAGCGCCGCGCAGAACGCCATCGCCAGCGAGCGCAAGCTGCTGGTGGGCTCGGGCGACCGCTCCGAGCGCATCCGCACCTACAACTATCCACAGGGCCGGGTCACCGACCACCGTATCAACCTCACCCTCTACTCCCTGGACGATATCCTCGCCGGTGGCGTGGAGGCCGTGATCGAGCCGTTGCTGGCCGAATACCAGGCCGATCAGCTGGCCGCCCTGGGGGATTGAATGACCATCATCGCCAGCCTGCTGCGCAACGCGCAGTTGCCGGACTCGCCGACCGAGCGGCTGGACGCCGAGCTGCTCCTGGCCGCGGCCCTGGGCAAGTCGCGCAGCTTCCTGCACACCTGGCCCGAGCGCATCGTCAGCAGCGAGGCGGCGCAGGTGTTCGCCGATTACCTCGAACGGCGTCGCGCCGGTGAGCCGGTGGCCTATATCCTCGGCCAGCAGGGGTTCTGGAAGCTGGACCTGGAAGTCGCGCCACATACGTTGATTCCGCGCCCGGACACCGAGCTGCTGGTGGAAACCGCGCTCGAGCTCGTGTCGCCCACGCCTGCCCGGGTCCTCGACCTGGGCACCGGCACCGGGGCCATTGCCCTGGCCCTGGCCAATGAGTGCCCGGGGTGGCAGGTCACGGCGGTGGACCGCATCGACGAGGCCGTGGCCCTGGCCGAGCGCAACCGCCAGCGCCTGGGCCTGGGCAATGTCCAGGTGCGCGCCAGCCACTGGTTCGATGCCCTTGTGGGTGAGCGTTTCAACCTGATTCTCAGCAACCCGCCCTATATCCGCGCCGCCGATCCGCACCTGGTGGTCGGTGACGTGCGCTTCGAACCCAGCAGCGCCCTGGTGGCCGGCGAGGACGGGCTGGACGACCTGCGGGTGATCGTCGCCCAGGCCCCGGCACACCTGCTGCCCGGAGGTTGGCTGCTGCTCGAGCACGGCTATGACCAGGCGCCCGCCGTACGCGACCTGCTGACGGCGGCCGGCTTCATCGACGTCGCCAGCCGCGTCGACCTGGGCGGCCACGAACGTATCAGCCTGGGGCGCCTGCCATGCTGAGCGACCAGGAGCTGTTGCGCTACAGCCGGCAGATCCTCCTGCCGCAGGTGGATATCGACGGCCAGTTGCGCTTGAAACACGGCAAGGCCCTGGTCATCGGCCTCGGCGGGCTGGGCTCGCCAGTGGCGCTGTACCTCGCCGCGGCGGGTGTCGGTGAGCTGCACTTGGCCGATTTCGACACCGTCGACCTGACCAATCTGCAACGCCAGGTGATCCATGACAGCGACAGCGTCGGCCTGAGCAAGGTTGATTCGGCCATCAAGCGTTTGCGGGCGATCAACCCGGAAATCGGCCTGGTTGCCCATCGCCAGGCGCTGGACGAGGACTCGCTGGCCGCGGCGGTGGCGGCGGTCGATGTGGTGCTCGACTGCTCCGACAACTTCGGTACCCGCGAGGCGGTCAATGCCGCTTGCGTGGCTGCGGGCAAACCGTTGGTCAGCGGCGCGGCGATCCGCCTCGAAGGTCAGTTGTCGGTGTTCGACACCCGCCGCGACACCAGCCCCTGCTACCACTGCCTGTATGGCCATGGCAGCGAGGCCGAGCTGACCTGCAGCGAGGCCGGGGTGATCGGCCCGCTGGTGGGGCTGGTCGGCAGCCTGCAGGCGCTGGAAGCGCTGAAGTTGCTGGCCGGTTTCGGCGAGCCGCTGGTCGGCCGCCTGCTGCTGATCGACGCCCTGGGCACCCGCATGCGCGAGCTGCGGGTCAAGCGCGACCCTGCCTGCACCGTGTGTGGCAATCGCCATGGCTGAGCGTTCGGCGCCAGTGGGCGTGATGGATTCCGGCGTCGGCGGGTTGTCGGTGCTGGCCGAGATCCAGCGCCTGCTGCCCAACGAATCCTTGCTCTACCTGGCCGACAGCGGCCATGTGCCCTATGGCGAGAAGTCCCCGGACTACATTCGCCAGCGTCTGCGGCTGATCGCCAGGTTCTACCATGACCAGGGCGCCAAGGCATTGGTCCTGGCCTGCAACACGGCCACGGTGGCCGCGGTGGCCGACTTGCGCGTGCTCTACCCGGACTGGCCGCTGGTGGGGATGGAGCCTGCGGTCAAGCCAGCGGCTGCGGCAACCCGCTCCGGCGTGGTCGGCGTGCTGGCCACCACCGGTACCCTGCAGAGCGCCAAGTTCGCTGCCTTGCTCGACCGCTTCGCCAGTGATGTGCGGGTGATCACCCAGCCGTGTCCTGGGCTGGTCGAGCGTATCGAGGCGGGTGACCTGGTCAGCGAGCAACTGCGCCAGTTGCTGTCGGGCTATGTCAAGCCGCTGCTCGCGGCCGGTTGCGACACCCTGATCCTGGGCTGCACCCACTACCCGTTCCTGCGGCCCATGCTGGCCGAAATGGTGCCGGCGGATGTGGCGATCATCGACACCGGCGCTGCCGTGGCGCGCCAACTGCAACGTCTGCTGGGCGCCCGTGGGCTGCTCAGTGACGGACCGGCGCAGCCAACGGCGTTCTGGAGCAGTGGCGAGCCGGAGTGCTTGCGCAAGGTGCTGCCGCTGTTGTGGAACCAATCCGGCAGCGTGCAGCGCTTCCTGCCTTGAAACGTAGGGTCAGCTGTTCTTTGGCAGCGGCCACAGTTCGCTTGGGTTGAGCACCTCCAGCACCAGATCGGCTTGGCGCTCCTCCAGGCGCGCCAGCAACTCCTGCGCCGCGCTTTGCGCCGTCCAGGGCTCCGGAATGGCCTGCACCGAGGTCACCGGGGCCTTCAGCGATTGAGGCGCCACCACCGTCAGATCGATACCCAGCGTGTGCAGGACATTGCGCTGCTCTTGCAGCCACGTCGGCAGGCTGTTGCCGCCATTGAGCGGCTGGTTCGGCTCGAACAGCTGCAATGCCGAGTAGCGGCTGAGAATGGCCATGACCTGCGGCCTCTGGCCCTTGGCCAATAACGGCAGCGCGGCGTTCAGACTCTGGTACGTGGCTTGAAGGTTGCTGCTGACGATCTGTTCGAACAGGTCTGCGTTTGCCAAATTGTCCGGCAGATAGTCGCAGCTCCCGGCATTTACCAGCAGACAATCCAGCGTCCCCCAGGCGGCCTGAAGCCGCTGGCCGGCATCCTGCAGGGGACCGAAAAGCTGCAGCAAGCGTGCTCCATGAAATTCCCCCAGGGTGTCGAGTTCCTGGCTATCCCTGCCACTGGCGGCCACCGTGTGCCCTTGTGCGAGCAACTGTTCCACCAAGGTCAGGCCGAGTCCGTGGCTGGCTCCTGTAACCCAGAAACGACGTGTCATGCTCTATGCCCCCTGATCCTGCCAGCTGGTCAAGCTTTTGAAGGCTTCCAATGCGCGTTGGCGACTACTATCGAGATCGACTATCGGGCCCGAGTAATTATTAGTAGCAAATAGGTCGGCGGATTTCACCGGGTAGTGAATCGATTTATCGTCTTTTCCCTCCAGTTCCGGCAACCACTGGCGGATGAACACCCCGTTCGGATCGAAGCGCTGCGACTGAGTGATGGGATTGAAGATCCGAAAATAGGGCACCGCATCGGTACCGGTCGAAGCGCTCCATTGCCAGCCACCGTTGTTGGCGGCCAGGTCACCGTCTATCAGGTGACGCATGAAATGCCGTTCGCCGTGCCGCCAGTCGATCAGCAGGTTCTTGCTGAGGAACATGGCGACGATCATGCGCAGGCGGTTATGCATCCAGCCGGTGTGCAGCAGTTGGCGCATGGCGGCATCGATGAGGGGGAATCCGGTGCGGCCCTCCTTCCAGGCCTGCAGGTCGGCGGGCGCGTCGCGCCAGGGCAGCGCTTCGGTCTGCGGGCGGAAGGCGCGGTGCCGGGAGACCCGGGGGTAGCCCACCAGCGTGTGCTTGTAAAACTCGCGCCACAACAGCTCGTTGATCCAGGTCTGCACGCCGACGCTGCCACTGTCGAGCTCGCCGCGGTTGCTGGCCAGTGCCGCGTGCAGGCACTGGCGCGGCGAGACCACGCCGGCGGCGAGGTAGGGAGAGAGCTGGCTGGTGCCGGCCCTGGCAGGCAGGTCGCGCAGTTGTGCATAGTCGTCGATGGTTTCGTCGACGAAGCGCTGTAGCCGCCGCCGGCCTTCGTCCTCGCCTGCCGGCCAGTGCTGGCGCAGGGTATCGGAAGGGGGCTCGAAGCCTTCGATCTGCTGGGGGACGGCGTCGCTGCCGATCCGGAGGGTCTGTTGGGCCTGTACCGGTTGAGCCAGCGACGGGAGGCTGCGGTGCAGGTGCTCCAGGCAGACCCGCTTGAACTGGCTGAATACTTGAAAGTACTGGCCGGTGCGGGTCAGTACGCTACCGGGCCTGAACAGCAGCTGGTCGAGATGGCTGGTGGCGGTGATCCCGGCTTGTTGCAGTGATTCGCGAGTTGCTTGGTCCCGCCGGGCCTCGTTGATGCCGTATTCATCGTTCCAGTGCACGGCTTCGATGCGGTGTTGGCGGCAGACCTCGAGCATGCATTCAGGGACGTCGGCCCAGGTGTCGGTGGTGCGAATCAGCAGCGGAATGTTCAATGCCGCCAGCGACTGTTGCAACAGTCGCAGGTTGCGCAGCCAGAAGTCGACCTTGCAGGGCGCATCGTCGTGGGCCTGCCACTGGCCGGGGCTGGCAATCCACAGGGCCACGGTCGGGCCGCGCTGGCAGGCGGCCGTGAGGGCGGTGTTGTCGTCAATGCGCAGGTCGCTGCGCAGCCAGATCAGTTGCATGGGTTGCAGGCTCAAGGTCGGGGTTGCTGAAGGCAGCGCAAGGCGGCTTGCGGGCTGTCGAACAGGTGCAGGTCAGGTAGCGACAGTGCGTGCAAT
This sequence comes from Pseudomonas sp. BW16M2, assembly GCF_014268865.1. NCBI lineage: Bacteria > Pseudomonadati > Pseudomonadota > Gammaproteobacteria > Pseudomonadales > Pseudomonadaceae > Pseudomonas > Pseudomonas sp. BW16M2. The sequence continues at coordinate 7,158 of NZ_JABWRI010000007.1, forward strand.
TCCGTCTCATGGAGACTGACTGTGCTACCACCCAGGAGTTTCATTGTGTTTACGTCCTTTAAGGTTCGTCCCAGCACAGGGAGGTCAGGGCGACGACCGAGCTGCAGCAACAGCGCGCGTGGCTGCAGGTGCTCCACGGCCAGGCGCAGTTGACGGGGCTCGACCGACCACTCGAGGATCTCCAGTGGGTAGCCGTTGCTGCTCAGCAGCCAGGCGCAGAGCCAGAACTCCGGGTCGAAAGGTGCATCGTCGATGCGGGCAAGCAATACGCAGGGGCCGCCGAGCGAGTGGCTGTCGTGATAGACCCGCGCCCCCAGCTTGCTGCGCAGCCAGCCCTGAAAGAACACCTGTTCCAGTCGGGCGTCGAAATGCGTTTGCCAGCGCTGTTCGAGGGCCTCGAGCAACGGCAGTAGCAGGCGTTCGCAGACGGTCACGGCGGGGTAGAGGGCCATCACCTGGTTGATCAGTTGGTCCAGCGGGCGTTGAGCAAGGCGGGCGATGGCCGCGATCAGCTGTTCGATGCGTTCACCCCATTCGCCCTGGATCGGCACCGTGGCGTGCGCGGTATTGTCCAGCAGTTCGCGCACCTGGCTCACTGCGGCGCCACGCTCCAGCCAGCGCAGCACGGCCTGGACCCGCTGCACCTGGTCCTGTGGATAAAGGCGATGGCCCTTGGGTGTGCGTTGCGGCTTGATAAGCCCGTAGCGGCGTTCCCAGGCGCGCAGGGTGACTGGGTTGACACCGGTCAGGCGGGCGACTTCGCCGATGGGCAGCAATGGGTCAGATGGCATTGCGCAGTCCGAGGTCTTCCGGATGGGGTTGCAGGTAGGCCTGTTGCAGCAGGTAGGGATCGGGATGGCGGCGCAGGTGGTGCTTGAGCAGGGTCAAGGGCACCACCAGTGGCACCACGCCTTTCTGGTACTGGCCGATGACCTGCTGCAACTCGGCCTTGTCCGCCTGGCCCAGGTCGTTGCGCAGGTAGCCGCTCAGGTGCTGCAGCACGTTGCCGTGGGTGCCGCGGCTGGCGCAGCGGCGCAGGGCCTGCATCAGCTGGCTGAAGTAGCGCGGGCCGAGTTGCATCGGGTCGTCGTCGCGGCTCATGTTGCCGAGCAGGCGGCCAAGGCTGCGATAGGCCTGGGGGTTGTGAGCCATCAGCAGGTACTTGTAGCGGGCATGGAAGCGGATCAGCGCGCCGCGGCTCAGGCCCTGGCGCAGCAGTTGTCGCCAGTCGGCGTAGGCGTAGACGCGGGCGATGAAGTTTTCCCGCAGCACCGGATCGTGCAGGCGGCCTTCCTCCTCGACCGGCAGGTCCGGGCGTCGCTCGCAGAACGCTGCGGCGTAGGCGCCCCGGCCACCCTGGTGGGCCGGGTGGCCGTCTTCCTGGTAGACCTTGACCCGTTCGAGGCCGCAGGACGGTGACTTCTGCATGAAGATGTAGCCGCAGATATCGTCGAGTTCGTCGGCCATCTGTGCGCCGTAGGCACGCAGCGGGCCGGCGAAATCGGTGGCGCTGTTGCGTGTGCCGGTGACGGCCGGATGCTCGGGGTCGCCTACCAGGCGGATGGGTTCACGGGGCGTGCCCAGGCCGATGGCGACCTCGGGGCACAGGGGGACCCAGTCGAAATGCTTGCCGAGCAGCTCGAGGCACAGGCTGGAGGCTTTGTGGCCGGCGTTGTAGCGCACATTGCGGCCGGTCAGGCAGGCGCTGATGGCCAGGCGTGGCTTGCCACTGGGCGGGGAAGCGTTCATCGCGGTCTCCGGAATGACTTGTACAGGCTGCACGGTTTGTACAAGTCTATTCCAGCACAGATGAAAACTTATACAATAATATTTTTTTGTATAAGTTTTCCGTCGATTATTCCAGATGCTCCAGCAGGCGCCGGGCGGCTTCCTGGCCGCTGAGCCAGGCCCCTTCGACCCGGCCAGACAGGCACCAGTCGCCGCAGGCGTACAGGCCCAGGTCGGCATCGGCCAGCGTGCCCCACTCGTGATTGACGGCAGGGCGCGCGTACAGCCAGCGGTGGGCGAGGGCGAAGGTCGGTGCGGGAACGACGCAGCCGACCAGTTCGGCAAATTCCCCCCACAGCTGCTCGATCACTTCCTCCTTGGGCAGGTCGATGTGCTGTTTGCTCCAGCTGGAGGTGGCATGCAGCACCCAGGTGTCGAGGTGTTCGTCGCGGCCCGGCTTGCTGCGGTTGCGGGCCAGCCAGTCGAGCGGGTTGTCCTGCACGAAGCAGCCCTGCATCGGGGTTTCCAGCGGTGCCTGGAAGCCCAGGGCAATGGCCCAGGTCGGTTCCATCTGCACCCCGGCGGCGACCGCCGCGAGCTTGGGCGCGGCGGCCAGCAACGGGGTGGCCTGGGGCGCCGGCACGGCGATCACCACCTGGCTGAACGGCCCATGGCTGCAGCCTTCGGTGTCCTGCAGGTGCCAGTACTGCTTGCCGCGGAATACCTCGGTGATGCGACAGCCGAAGTTCACCGTGACATCCTTGAGCAGGCCGCGGGTGATGGCACTCATGCGCGGCACGCCGACCCAGCGGGTCTGTTCGTCGGGGGAGGGGGTCAGTTCGCCATCGCGGTAGTTGTACAGCTGCGGCTTCCACTGTGCGGCCCAGCCGTTGGCCACCCAGTGCTGAACCTGCTCGACGAAGCGCCGGTCGCGGGCGGTGAAGTACTGGGCGCCGAGGTCTAGGGCGCCGGCATCGCTGCGCTTGCTGGCCATGCGTCCGCCGCTGCCGTGGCCCTTGTCGAACAGGTGGACGGTCTGCCCGGCCTTCTGCAAGGCCTGGGCGGCGGACAGGCCGGCGATTCCGGCACCGATGATGGCAATAGGTACTGTCATGATGGCCTCTTCGAACCTAGCTATACGCAGCCTACGCTGCCAGGCAAACCTGTACAATGCACAATGTTTGTATAAGGTTATTCCGCTCGATAGGCAGGTTGGCCTATGTTTATCCGAGAGCGTTCGGTCAAAAAAGTGCCTTGATCTTAAAAATAGACCACGGTCGCCCAGTGTGAGGACACAGCCATGCATATATTGCTGACCGGCGGTACCGGCCTGATCGGCCAACACCTCTGCCAGATGTGGCGCCAGCAAGGGCATCGCCTGACGGTCTGGAGCCGCCGCCCCGAACAGGTGGCGAAAATCTGCGGTACCGGCGTGCGGGGCGTGGCCCGGCTGGAGGACATTGCCGATGACGACGAGGTCGACGCGGTGGTCAACCTGGCCGGTGCGCCGATCGCCGACCGGCCCTGGACCGCGGCGCGGCGCAACCTGCTCTGGGCCAGCCGGGTGACCCTCACCGAGCAGTTGCTGGCCTGGCTGGAGCGCCTTGAGCGCCGCCCGCAAGTGCTGATTTCCGGCTCGGCGGTTGGCTGGTACGGCGACGGTGGCGAGCGTGAGCTCACCGAGGCTTCGCAGCCGGTGAAGGAGGACTTCGCCAGCCAGCTGTGCATCGCCTGGGAGGAAACCGCCCAGCGTGCCGAGGCCCTGGGGATCCGCGTGGTGCTGGTGCGCACCGGCCTGGTACTGGCCGCCGATGGCGGTTTTTTGTCGCGCCTGCGCCTGCCGTACAAGCTGGGCCTGGGTGGGCCGTTGGGCGATGGTCGGCAGTGGATGCCCTGGGTGCATATCGACGACCAAATTGCCCTGATTGATTTTCTCTTGCGGCACAACGAAGCCAGCGGTCCCTATAATGCCTGCGCGCCGGAGCCGGTGCGCAACCGCGAGTTCGCCAAGCGCCTGGGCCGCGCCCTGCATCGCCCGGCGTTCATGCCGATGCCGGCGCTGTTGCTCAAGGCCGGGCTCGGCGAGCTGTCGACGTTGCTGCTCGGCGGCCAGCGCGCGCGCCCGGTGCGCCTGCTGGCGGCGGGCTTCACGTTCCGCTTCAACGATCTGCAATCGGCCCTGGACAACCTGTCCAGCCGCCTCTGACATAGGACGCTGCATGACCGATCACGCCCTGCTGCTGGTCAACCTGGGTTCGCCGGCCTCCACCTCGGTTGCCGACGTGCGCCGTTACCTCAACCAGTTCCTCATGGACCCGTACGTGATCGATCTGCCCTGGCCGGTGCGGCGGTTGCTGGTGTCGCTGATCCTGATCAAGCGCCCCGAGCAGTCGGCCCATGCCTACGCCTCGATCTGGTGGGACGAAGGCTCGCCGCTGGTGGTGCTGACCCGCCGTCTGCAGCAGGCGATGGCCGCCCATTGGCCCCATGGACCGGTGGAGATCGCCATGCGCTATGGCGAGCCGGCTTTGCCTGAGGTCCTGGAGCGCCTGGCCGCGCAAGGGGTGCGCAAGGTGACGCTGGCGCCGCTTTATCCACAGTTCGCCGACAGCACCGTGACCACGGTCGTGGAGTTGGCGAAACAGACGATCACCGAGCGCAAGCTGCCCTTGCAGACCCGCATTCTGCAGCCGTTCTACGATCACCCTGAGTACATCGATGCATTGGTGGCCAGCGCCCGCCCGTACCTGGAGCAGGATTACGATCACCTGCTGCTGAGCTTCCATGGTTTGCCCGAGCGGCACCTGAAGAAGCTCGACCCCACCGGCAACCACGACTTCCAGGCCGCCGACTGTTGCAAGGACGCCAGCGCCGAGATGCTTGCGGTGTGCTATCGCGGCCAGTGCCTGGCCACGGCCAGGGCATTCGCCGAGAAGATGGGCATCCCGGACGGCAAGTGGTCGGTGTCGTTCCAGTCGCGTCTGGGCCGGGCCAAATGGATCGAGCCCTACACTGAGACACGCCTGGACGAGCTGGGCAAGGCGGGGGTGAAGAAGCTGCTGGTGATGTGCCCGGCGTTCGTCGCCGATTGCATCGAGACGCTGGAGGAGATCGGCATGCGCGGCAGCGAGCAGTTCGTCGAGGCCGGCGGGAAGGAGTTGGTGTTGGTGCCGTGCCTGAATGATCACCCGGAGTGGGTGAGGGTGTTGGCGGGGATGTGCGAGAAGGCTTGAGAAACTCGCCTGGCTTTGAATCTAGGGGCCGCAAGGCGGCCCCAGGATTTCAAGAAAGACTCAAGGCAACTGATCATCCAGCTTCTTGTTCTTCCAGCCATCGTTGCCCGGCAGGATCAGGTTCAGGGCAATGGCCACCACGGCGCACAGGGCAATGCCCTTCAGGCCCCAGTCGTCCGGGCCGTCACCGCTGCCGATCAGCACGCCGCCGATGCCGAACACCAGGGTTACCGAAACGATCACCAGGTTGCGCGCCTCGGCCAGGTCGATCTTGTGGCGGATCATGGTGTTCATGCCCACCGCCGCGATCGAGCCGAACAGCAGGCAGAGAATACCGCCCATCACCGGTACCGGAATGCTCTGCAGCAGCGCGCCGAACTTGCCGATGAAGGCCAGGGTGATGGCGAATACCGCCGCCCAGGTCATGATCTTCGGGTTGTAGTTCTTGGTCAGCATCACCGCGCCGGTCACTTCGGCGTAGGTGGTGTTGGGCGGGCCGCCGAACAGGCCGGCGGCGGTGGTGGCCAGGCCATCACCCAGCAGCGTGCGGTGCAGGCCGGGCTTTTTCAGGTAGTCGCGGCCGGTCACGCTGCCCACCGCAATCACCCCGCCGATGTGTTCGATCGCCGGGGCCAGGGCCACCGGCACGATGAACAGAATGGCCTGCCAGTTGAAGGCCGGCGCGGTGAAGTTCGGCAGTTCCAGCCAAGGGGCCGCGGCGATCTTGGCGGTGTCGACCACGCCAAAGGCGAACGACAGGGCGAAGCCCACCAGCACGCCGGCGATGATCGGCACCAGGCGGAAGATGCCCTTGCCGAACACGGCGACGATCAGCGTGGTCAGCAGTGCCGGCATGGAGATCAGCATGGCGGTCTTGTACGGCATCAGCGCGGCACCATCACCACCCTTGCCCATCGCCATGTTGGCGGCGATCGGCGCCATGGCCAGGCCGATGGAGATGATCACCGGGCCGATCACCACCGGCGGCAGCATGCGGTCGATGAAACCGGTGCCCTTGATCTTCACCATCAGGCCCATGAAGGTGTACACGAAGCCTGCGGCCATCACGCCGCCCATGGTCTCGGCTAGGCCGAACTGGCCCTTGGCGAGGATGATCGGGGTGATGAAGGCGAAGCTCGAAGCCAGGAATACCGGGACCTGACGGCCCGTGACCAGCTGGAACAGCAGGGTGCCGATGCCGGCGGTGAACAGCGCCACGTTCGGATCGAGGCCGGTGATCAGCGGCATCAGCACCAGCGCGCCGAATGCCACGAAGAGCATCTGCGCGCCCGAGACGACCTGGCGCCAGAGCGGGTCGTTGAAGCCGTCCTGCATGATCAGGCGTCCTTCTGCTTGGTGCCGAAGATCTTGTCGCCGGCATCACCCAGGCCTGGGACGATGTAGCCGTGTTCGTTCAGGCGTTGGTCGATCGAGGCGGTGTAGATCTGCACGTCGGGGTGGGCTTTCTCCACCACGGCGATGCCTTCGGGCGCCGCGACCAGGACCATGGCGCGGATTTCCTTGCAGCCGGCCTTTTTCAGCAGGTCGATGGTGGCGACCATCGAGCCGCCGGTGGCCAGCATCGGGTCGATGATCAGGGCCAGGCGCTGGTTGATGTCCGGCGCGAGTTTCTCGAGGTAGGTGTGGGCCTCGAGGGTTTCCTCGTTGCGGGCAACGCCCACGGCACTCACCTTGGCCCCGGGGACCAGGCTGAGCACGCCGTCGAGCATGCCGATGCCGGCGCGCAGGATCGGCACGACGGTGATCTTCTTGCCGGCGATCTTCTCGACTTGCACCTTGCCGCACCAGCCGTCGATCTCGTAGGTTTCGAGCGGCAGGTCCTGGGTGGCTTCATAGGTCAGCAGTGCACCGACTTCCTGGGCGAGTTCGCGAAAATTCTTGGTGCTGATATCGGCACGGCGCATCAGGCCGAGCTTGTGGCGGATCAGCGGATGGCGGATCTCACGAGTAGGCATAGGGGGAGGGCTCCGGGAGGCGGGCAAAAAAACCGCGCTAGATTAATCTATTCAGTCCTTGATGTCGTGCAGTCATTGTGCACGTTAGTCCATAAAGGCTTGATCTGGGACGAGCGGATGCGTACCTTTGCCCGCTTTTCCAAAACGCACCCCCTGGAGAGCGCCATGTCCGCCGATCTCGAGCATATCCGTCAAGTGATGCACGAGGCTGATTGCCTGTACAACGAAGCCGAGGTCGAGGCCGCCATCGCCGAGGTCGGCAAACAGATCTGCCAGGACCTGCACGACAAGAACCCGGTGGTCTTCTGCGTGATGAACGGCGGCCTGATCTTCTCCGGCAAGCTGCTCACCCACCTGCAGTTCCCGCTGGAGGCTTCGTACCTGCACGCCACCCGCTACCGCAATACCACCAGCGGCGGCGAGCTGTTCTGGAAGGCCAAGCCGGAAGTGTCGTTCATCGACCGTGACGTGCTGATCGTCGACGACATCCTCGACGAGGGCCACACCCTCAGCGCCATCATCGAGTTCTGCAAGCACGCCGGCGCCCGCGCGGTGCACACCGCCGTGCTGATCGACAAGGACCACGACCGCAAGGCCAGCCCGGACCTGAAGGCCACCTACACCGGCCTGCCATGCATCGACCGCTACATCTTCGGCTACGGCATGGACTACAAGGGCTACTGGCGCAACGCCAACGGCATCTTCGCGGTCAAGGGGCTGTAATCATGCGCCAGCCCGGATTCCTCGATCAGTCGTTGTTCGCCGGGCTGGCAGAGCGGGCCACCGCCAGCCCGCGCGGTCGGCAGAACCACAACTTCCACGAGATGGAGGAGCCGTGCCACCGCATGGCCGTGGGGCTGCAGCCGCGGACCTACATCCAGCCGCACCGTCATCTGAGCGACGACAAGGCCGAAACGCTGATCGTGCTCAAGGGGCGCCTTGGCCTGCTGATTTTCGATGACCAGGGCGCGCTGACCGACAAGCGTGTGCTCGAGGCCGGTGGCGACTGCCTGGGCGTCGACCTGGTGCCGGGGGTCTACCATGGCCTGGTGGTGCTGGAGGACGACAGCATCATGTTCGAGTGCAAGGCCGGGCCGTACCGTGCGGTGGGCGAGGGTGAGCTGGCCGAGTGGGCGCCACGCGAGGGTGAAGCGGGCGTTGCCGAGTATCACGCCTGGATGCGCGCGCAGTTCGATTGAGCCTGCGCCCCTTGTCGTGGGGGTGGCGGTTCGCCGCTGCGACTTGCCCCGCGACAGGGCCTGTGCGTAGAGTGCCAGCTCATGCCAAGGAGCCCCACATGCGTGCGATCGTCCCCCTCCTGCTGGCGGTGAGCCTGCCACTCTCGGCCGCCCCGCTGCACAGCCAGTTCCTCCCGCCTGACGACCTGTCCCTGCGCCAGGAGGCACCGGCCAGCCAGCAGTTGCTGCAGGTCACCGACTACAGTGTGGTGGTGGGCACCCAGCGCCAGTCCGACCAGCAACCGATTCCGATCACCTCGTCCCTGCAGATGCGCCTTAAGGGCAAGCCGTTGAGCAAGGGCTCGACCATCGCCCAGGTGCTGCTCAACTTCGATGGCGAGGGCGGCAAGAGCTTGAAAAAGCCGGCCTATGACGACAAGAGCCGGACCCTGACTCTCAACTACCCGATGGCCGACTACCGGGTGATCATGGACTTGCTGCGCAACGAAACCCTGTACGTGCAGTTCCTCACCTACGCCAATGGCCACATCTGGGCCGACCTGCACACCGGTACCGTACGTACGCGTTGAGGGCCGTGGGTTTCGGGGGGTAAACTGCCGGCCTTCGAAAATGCCCGTGATGGTCCAGTTGGAGTCGGCGATGCGTAAAGACAAGAAACAAGTGATTGGTGACGAGATCAGCGACGAGTACATCAAGACGTTCCTGCAGTTCGAGCCGGCCGATGGCCTGACCTCGCCGTCCCATCACAAGCTGATCAAGGGCTACCGCGGCCTGCGCATCGATGATTTCGAACGCTATGTGGGCTTCTTTGTCGCGGCCGGCTACGACCTCGATGGCAAGGACGAGCACGGCAAGACCTTCGTCGAGGTGATCGCCGACCAGCGCAATGCGCCGGAGTACATCGAGATCATCGACAACGCCCGAGGCTGATCCACGACCTGTACTGGCCTCTTCGCGGGTAAACCCGCTCCCACAGGAGCTACCCAATACCTGTGGGAGCGGGTTTACCCGCGAAGAGGCCAGTACAGGCTGGCAAAGAGACAGGCACAAAAAAACGCCCCGAGGGGCGTTTTTTCGTTTCGGCCGGATCAGGCGTAATGCTTGGCCGGGCTGCTTTCCACCAGCTCCAGCGCCACATCGTTGTCGGCGCTGATCTTGTGGTACAGCGCGGCATCGGTAGCCAGGACCTTCTCGCGAGCCGGGAAGATCTCCTTGAGCTTGGCGGCCCAGGCGCCCTTGGCCTGCTCGGGGAAGCAGCGCTCGATCAGCTCGAGCATGATCGACACGGTCACCGAGGCGCCCGGCGAGGCGCCGAGCAGCGCGGCGAGGCTGCCGTCCTGGGCCGAGACCAGCTCGGTGCCGAACTGCAGGATGCCGCCTTTCTTCGGATCCTTCTTGATGATCTGCACGCGCTGACCGGCCACTTCCAGGCGCCAGTCCTCGGCTTTCGCCTCGGGGTAGAAGCGGCGCAGCGATTCCAGGCGCTGTTCCATCGACTGCATCACTTCGCTGACCAGGTACTTGGTCAGGTCCATGTTGTCACGGGCCACGGCCAGCATTGGGCCGAGGTTGCCCATGCGCACCGACAGCGGCAGATCCATGAGCGAGCCGTGCTTGAGGAACTTGGTGGTGAAGCCGGCGTACGGGCCGAACAGCAGCGACGTCTTGCCATCGACCACGCGGGTGTCCAGGTGCGGTACCGACATCGGTGGGGCACCGACCGCGGCCTGGCTGTAGACCTTGGCCTGATGCTGCTTGACGATTTCCGGGTTGTCGCAGCGCAGCCACTGGCCGCTGACCGGGAAGCCGCCGAAGCCCTTGCTCTCCGGGATGCCGGACATCTGCAGCAACGGCAGGGCCGCCCCGCCGGCGCCGAGGAAGACGAAGCGGGCGTCGACTTCACGGCTGCCGCCGCTGTTGACGTCCTTGATGCTCACGGTCCAGCCGCTGCCGTTGCGACGCAGGCCGACGACCTTCTTGCTGTACTTGACCTGGGCGTCCGGGCTGTTGCCCAGTTGCTTGAGCAGCTTGTTGGTCAGGGCGCCGAAGTTGACGTCGGTGCCCTTCATCACTCGGGTGGCGGCGATGCGCTGGTCGGCCGGACGGCCTGGCATCATCAGCGGCATCCACTCCTTCATCACCGCCTGGTCTTCGGTGTATTCCATCTCGGCGAAGGCGTGGTGCTGCTTGAGCAGCTCGAAGCGCTTCTTGAGGAAGGCAATACCCTTGTCACCCTCGACGTAGCTCAGGTGCGGTACCGGGTTGATGAAGGCGCGCGGCGAGCCGAAGCCGCTCTTGCGGCTCAGGTAGGCCCAGAACTGGCGCGAGACCTCGAACTGGGTGTTGATGTGCACGGCCTTCTTGATGTCGATGCTGCCATCGGCGGCCTGCGGGGTGTAATTGAGCTCGCACAGGCCAGCATGGCCGGTACCGGCGTTGTTCCAGGGGTTGGAACTCTCCGCGGCTCCGGAGTCCATCGCCTCGACGACCTCAAGCTTCAGGGTCGGGTCGAGCTCCTTGAGCAGTACGGCCAGGGTGGCACTCATGATGCCCGCGCCTACCAGTACCACATCAACCGATTCGTTCTGCGCCATTAACGCGTCTCCACAATCTACAGCACCTAATTGACAGCATAGGATCCGTGGGGTGGCCCGGATCGCCATGTCCGACTCTTCGCAGTTCTTGCAACTTCCGCGGATACCGCCAATCAGTCTTGGGTGTTCGGCTATTGAACGCCCTTTGCCACGGGTGCGGCAATTCGACTTATGGTCAAGTGCTCCGTCGTGCGTTATGGACCGGCCTCAGAGGCTCATCGGGGATGAGCGCTTTTGCCGTCTGTTCAGGGCTGTTCGGGACACATCTGCCGCTCTTGCACATGCCAGACTGTTCATTTGCTCGCCACACTCTCGTGAAGTTGTGAAAAACCGTTTTTTCACGCTCTTTTGGAGTCGTGAACCTCAAAAGTGGACTGCGCGATGGCAACCCGCAGGTTCATGCGAAGCAGAAGGCCGGAAACAGCAGGCACGACAGCCAATGCAAGACCTGAGTGGAAGGCTCTCTGTGGGCGAAGCGTCGAGGGTGCCGGGGTGAAGCGGCGAATGCGGGGCCCGATCAGGAGACGTCCTTATAATCGGGGGGAGATTATAACGATGTCGCGGGCGGAAAGGGCGTACTTGTTGGGTTTTTATTGCAGCGTTTGTCAGGCGGACAGGGTGCGTTGCTGCCAACGCTGCGTTGCACGGGCGCAAATCCGGGCGCTGGCCGGCAGCGGGCGACCGAGCCAGGCCAGTTGCGCCTCGTTCACCTGCACCCAGGCGCCGTTGCCTGGCGGCGTGGCGCAGTGCTTGAAACCGAGGCAGATGCCGTCGCTGTCGAGGCGGGCGTAGGTGGCGTGGCGCGGGCGGTGGAAGAGCAGGGTCCAGAGCGAGGCCATGGTGGTCAGTCCTGTGTGTGAGGGCTGGCGCCAGAATAGCCGGGGGGCATGAAACGATTGTGACAGAAGGGCAGTTGCAAGCTTCCAGCGGCAAGCGGCAAGGAAAAGCGTAAGTGCTTTTGCTTGCAGCTTGCCGCTGGAAGCTTGCCGCTAGGTATACTGTGGGCCTTTGCCGCTTTTTCTGGAGAAACGCGCATGTTGCAACGTCTGTTGGTCGGTTTGTTCGCGGTGGCCAGCCTGAGCCTGGCCGGTTGTGCCCACAGCCCGCAGCAACTCAGCCCGCAACCCAAGCTTACCCAGCAACTGGCCCCGGTCGGCCACGGCCAGCCGGTGGTGGTCAAGGTCGTCGACGGGCGCGCCTCGCAATCGCTCGGTACCCGCGGTGGCATGTACCCCGAGACCAGCACCATCACCGTCAATGGCAACGATGTCGTGCCCAAGCTGCAGGCCCAGGCCGAGGCGGCGGTGCGCCTGCTCGGCTTCACCCCGACGCCCAACGCCTACAACGCGCCGCAGCTGACCGTGACCCTGGCCGAGCTCAAGTACCAGTCGCCCAAGGACAAGATGTACGTGACCGAGGCGACCATCGGCGCCACCTTCCGTGCCGACGTGTCCAATGCCAACCGCCGCTACAGCGGCCGCTACGGCGCCTCGCTGGACCAGCGCTTCGGCATGGCGCCGAACCAGGAAACCAACACCAAGCTGGTGAGCGATGTGCTCAGCGATGCCTTGACCCGTCTGTTCAAGGACCCGACCGTCGGTCAGGTGCTGGGCGAGTAAGGCGTTTGCGATGAAGAAAACCCGCCGCCTGGTCAGCCAGGCGGCGGGTTTTTTATTGTCTGCGCGGACGTATTCGCGGATCAGGCAGCCTGCACATTGAAGTCCAGCAGGCTGATCCCGGTGTGCGGGTCGACTTCCGGCAGGTCCTGGTGGGCATGCCCACCCAGCGCGCAGTACACCAGCCACTGGCGGTCCTGGACATTGATCGCGAAGCCATCGATCAGCGCCTGCTGCTCGTCGCTCTGGGCAACAAGGTAGAGGCGGTCCTGGTTTTCGGCGTGCAGCATGACAAGCTCCGGTTCGGTAGAGGCCGACAGGGTGGCCTGCCTGGATGACGAGCGTGTGACAGATGAAATTAAATGACAGCTGGTCGCAAAGTGGCGGTACCAACCCCGAGCTTGGGTAGAATGCCGGGCTTTGCCGCACGTGATACCGAGGTCGCGCAATGTCGTTGCAAGTGTTCTGGGGCTTCCTGGCCGCCCATCCGGCCAAGCTGATCAACCTGCTGGCCCTGCTCATTACCTGCCCTGGCGGGCTGCTGCTGCACAGCGCCCGGCGTCGCGAGGCGCTGAGGCGGGAAAGCCTGGCGGTGGATGAAGGCGTGGTGGATGCGCTGGAGCAGCGGATACCGCGCTATTACTACATCCTGGGCTTCTGCTGCCTGGCTATGGCCTTGCTGCTGTCCTGGTTCAGTACCTGGATCTGAAGGTGTTTTGCCTGCTGCGTGGGAGCGGGCTTGACCCGCGATTGCATCTTTTCGGGCGACGCTGCCGCCTGAACTGAGCCCATCGCGGGGCAAGCCCGCTCCCACGAAACGTATTGTCAGGCCGATGCCGGCTGACGCTTGACCTGATACTGGTTACGCACCGGCGTCGCATACTGCTGCACCAGGTACGGCTGATGCTCGACCGGGCACGCGTCCAGGCGGCGCTGCCACTCTTCCTTCGCCTTGGCCAGCTCGTCGGCCGGGAACAGTTTCTCCGCGCTTGGCACCTCGAGCGCCGCGTCTTTTTCCGCCCACATCGCATAGGCCAGGTAGTGCACCGGGAACAGCCGGTAGCCGCCGAGGATCTGCCGATCGATGGCCTGCGCCAGTTGCTTGGTGTCCTCGTGGTAGTCGGTCACCGGTGGCGCGAAGTTGATGTGCACCCGCCCTTTGTAGCCGGTGATGCCCTGGGCGATGCTGTTGTCGTCCTCGCCTGGAGCCTTGGTGTAGCTGCCGGTGGTGGCGCGGATGTACAGCTCGCGGGCCTTGGCCTGGTCGCAAGGGTCATATTCGTAGCTGATCGACACCGGGGTCAGGTTCAGGCTCTGGACCACCGCGCCGAACGGCTCGTCCTTGCGGCTCATGTGGAACATCTTGAGGATTGCCGAGTCGGTACGGTCGTCACCGTCCTTGGCGCGGCCTTCGGCCTGGGCGATCCAGATCGACACGCAATCGTTGCGGATCGAGTGGTTGATGTAGGCCGAGAGCAACTGGTAGGCGGCCAGCTTCTCGCGGCGGCCGCTGATCGAGCGGTGCACGATGAAGCTCTTGTTCAGGCGCATCATGTCGCTGACGAACGGCTTTTGCAGCAGGTTGTCGCCGATGGCGATGCGTGGCGTCGGCAGGCCGGCGTGGTACACCGCGTAGTTGACGAAGGCCGGGTCCATCACGATATCGCGGTGGTTGGCCAGGAACAGGTAGGCGGTACCCGACTTGAGCTGTTCGACGCCGGTATAGGTGACGCCGTCGGTGGCGCGGTCGATGGTGCGGTCGACGTAGTACTCGACCTTGTCCTGCAGCGTGGACACGCAGCTCACGCCGGCGAATTCCTTGCGCAGGCGCCGGGCGATCAGCGGTTTGAGCAGCCAGCCGAAGGCGCCAGCCGCGCGCGGGAAGCGGAAGTGGGTGAGGATATCGAGGAATGCCGGGTCGCTGAGCAGGCGTGCCAGAACGGCAGGGACCTCAGCGTCGTCGTACGGTCGGATGGCATCGAATTCGCCCATCATGCTCTCTTGTTGGAAACGGCTAGGGTAATTAGGTAGGGGCGGGCTCCGAAAAACGGCTCGGACGCACTCAGGCCCTGTAAACAGACCGGCAATTATACGCACAAGTCACTCCGGAGGCCGCGATGCTGGAAACTGCGATCTACGATTGCCCCTATTGTGGCGAAGAAGTCGAAACCACGGTGGACCTGTCCGGCGGCGACCAGGAGTACATCGAGGACTGCCAGGTGTGCTGCAAGCCTATCCGCTTCGTGCTGCAGGTGCATGGCGAGGAGTGGATGCTCGATGTCTACGGCGAGAACGATTGATGCAACGGATCTATGAGCCGGAAAGCCTGCTGGAGGCGCAGATGCTGGTGGGCATGCTGGCCAGCGAGGGCATCGAGGTGCACCTGGTCGGGCGTGACCTGATGGGCGCCGTGGGCGAGTTGCCGATGCACGGGTTGCTCGGCCTGGCGGTACCGGACGAGCAGGCTGGGTACGCACGGCAGTTGATCGATGCGTACAATGCTGCCCAGCCGCTTGCCGGCGACGAACCGGAAAGTTATCCCGGAACCCTGATCTGCTAGGTTTTGATTTCGCCCATGTGTGGACGCTACGCCCTGTTTCGCTGGTCCCAGAGCTTCGCCGGCCTGCCGGGCTTCCCCCCGGGCCAGCAGGCCCAATGGAACATCTCGCCCGGTGCCACGGTGCTGATCCAGCGCCAGCTCGACGGCCAGCTGCAGCTCGCCGCTGCACGCTGGGGGCTGACCCCGGCCTGGCTCACCGACCTGTCCCGCACCCCGGCCCAGGCTCGCGCCGAGACCCTCGCCGAGCAGCCGATGTTCCGCGAGCCCTTGCGCCAGCGGCGCTGCCTGATGCCGGCCAACGGCTTCTACGAATGGCGCGGCACGGCGCGCAAGCGCCCGTACTGGGTGACGCCGGGGGAGGGCGCGTCGCTGTTCTTCGCCGCGCTGTGGGAGGTCTACCCGGTGCAGGAACAGCAATGGCTGAGTTGCGCGGTGGTGACGCAAGCGGCGATGAACCAGCGTCGGCCGCTGATCCTCGACGAGGCCGAGCAGGCGCTGTGGCTGGATCCTGAAACACCGATGGCCAGATTGCACGAGTTGTTGGCCAAGCCGCCGGCGGCATTGCGTGAGCGGGCGCTGGCGAACTTCGTCAACGATCCGAAGCTCAATGGGCCGGAGTGCCTGACGCCCGCCTAGGTGGCGCATGCGACTCCCTGTAGGAGATCGCCCAGCCCTTCGGGCTACGCTGTCGCGCAGGTAACAGAATTCCAGCGTGGGAGCGGGCTTGTCGGAACGCCGCACCGCCCGGATCACCGGCAAAACCGGTGCCAAACGCCGCATCGCGGGGCAAGCCCGCTCCCACGCTGACCCAGTCAAATCAAAGAATTATGTTTTGTTCCATGAGATCGACCTGGCCTACACCCTGAACTGATTGATCAACCGCCGCTGCTGCTCGGCCAGCTTGGTCAGCTCGGCGCTGGCCTGGCTCGACTCGTCGGCGCCACCGGCCACCTCGCCGGCCACCTGGCCGATGTTGATCACGTTGCGGTTGATGTCCTCGGCCACCGCGCTCTGCTCCTCGGCGGCGCTGGCGATCTGCGTGTTCATGTCGTTGATCACCGACACTGCCTGGGTGATGCTCGCCAGCGACTCGGCCGCGCGGCTGGCCTGCTGCACACTGATATCGGTCTTGCCCTGGCTGTCTTCCATCACCTTGACCACCTCGCGGGTGCCCAGCTGCAGTTGCTGGATCATCTGCTGGATTTCCTGGGTGGCCTGCTGGGTCTTCTGCGCCAGGTTGCGCACCTCGTCGGCGACCACCGCGAAACCGCGGCCCTGCTCGCCGGCCCGGGCCGCCTCGATGGCGGCGTTGAGCGCCAGCAGGTTGGTCTGCTCGGCAATGGCGCGGATGGTCACCAGGATGGCGTTGATGTTCTCGCTGTCGCGGGCCAGGTCCTGGACCACGGTCACGGCGCGACCGATCTCGGCGGCCAGCTCGCTGATCGAGTGCGACGTATCGCGGACGATGTCCAGGCCCTGGTTGGCGGCGCGGTCGGCTTCACTGGCGGCCTGGGCCGCTTGCGTGGCGTTGCGCGCCACATCCTGGGCGGTGGCGGTCATTTCATGCACGGCGGTGGCCACCTGGTCGATCTCGGCCATCTGCTTGTGCACGCCCTGGTTGGTGCGGATGGCGATGTCGGCGGTGTGCTCGGACGAGTCACTGACTTTCTGTACCGAGCTGACCACCTGGCTGATCATCGCCTGCAACTTGGCCAGGAAGGTGTTGAAGCCCTTGGCGATGGCGCCCAGCTCGTCGGCCCGGTCGCTCTGCAGGCGCCGGGTCAGGTCGCCTTCGCCCTGGGCGATGTCGTCGAGCATGCTCACCATCTGCTTGAGCGGGCGGGCGATGCCCAGGGCCAGCAGCCAGATCACCAGCAGGCCGAGGGCGGCGATGCCCAGGCCGACCACGGTCATGCCGGCGATATCGGTGCGGCGCTGTTCGGCCAGGTCCTGCTGCAGGCGGTTGACGTCGGCCATGACCGTGCTCAGCGGCAGTTCCAGCAGCAAGGTCCAGCGTGCGTCGGTGCCGGCGATCTTGAACGGCAGGTACAGCTCGATGCGGTCCTTGGCGGCGTCCACTTCATAGTGCAGGGCCTCGCCGCTCAGGTTCTTGAGGGTGTTGGCTTCGTCGCTGTCCAGCACGTCGCCGGCCTTTTCGCCGAACTTGGCCGGATCGCGGGTGTAGGCCACCAGGCGGCCGTTGCTGGAGACCAGCGCCAGTTCGCCGGCGCCGTCGTAGAGCTGGCGGTCGGCGGCATTGAGCAGGTCCTGGATGAAGTTCACCGACAGGTCGGCACCGGCCATGCCCTGGAACTGGCCGTCGACCATGATCGGTTCGACGAACGAGGCGAGCATGACCATCTTGTCGCCCACCTTATATGGCGCGGGATCGATCACGCAGGCCTTCTTCGACTCCTTGGGGCACAGGTAGTACTCGCTGGCGCGCACACCGGTGGCGAGCACCGTGCGGTCGTCGACATCGGCCAGCTTGTCCTGGCCGAGGCTGCCGTCGCCATTGCGGAACCACCAGGGCAGGAAGCGCCCGCTGGCGCTGTCGATGCCCACCAGGTGGCTGCCGACGTAACGGCCATCGGCATGGTCGAGGGCGTTCGGCTCCCAGCCCAGGTAGGCGCCCAGCACGCTCGGATTGACCTCCACGGTGCGCTTGAGCTGGTTGATCAGGTGTTCGCGATCGACGCGCATCAGTGGCTGGCCGTCGGCGCCCTGCATGCCGAGCATGGCGTTGCCGGTGGCCAGGCCACGGGCGATCGCCAGGGGCGCTTCCAGGCCACGCTGGATCTCGCTGACCTGGGTGCGGGCCAGGGCCGAGAGGCGCTGCTCGATGACGGTCTCGAACTGCTGTTGCGTGCGCTGTTGCACCAGCGTCTGGGTCCGCTGCCCGGAATACACGGCGTACAGCACCAGGGCCGCGACAATACTCAGCACGATGGCACCGGCCAGGGCGGCCACGGAAAACTGGATCGACTTGAACTTCATGGCAAAGCTCCGCGCGCAAGGAGGTCGTTACCGAGGGTTATCGGCGGGCTAATACCAAAGCATGAGGGGCTTGTCAGAAATCTTACCTGTGGCTCTGGCAGGCACGGGCGTCAGGGCCTAGGATACGCGGCACGTAAATAGGGAGTGTTTTCATGCGTAAGTCATTCGTTGTCAGCATGCTGACGGCCAGCGTCCTGCTCGGCGGCTGCCAGGCGGTCAATACCACCAGTGGTGGTGCCGTGGGCGTCCAGCGCCAGCAGTACATGTTCAGCATGCTCTCGACCGATGAGGTCAACCAGATGTACGCCCAGTCCTACCAGCAGACCCTCGGCGAGGCGTCGAGCAAGGGCGTGCTGGACAAGAGCAGCAATGATGCCAAGCGCGTGCAGGCCATCGCCAAGCGCCTGATTGCCCAGGCACCACAGTTCCGGCCGGATGCCGCGCAGTGGAATTGGGAAGTCAACGTGATCAAGAGCGACGAGCTCAACGCCAACTGCGGCCCGGGCGGCAAGATCATCGTTTATACCGGCCTGATCGATCAGCTCAAGCTGACCGACGCCGAGATCGCCGCGGTGGTGGGTCACGAGATCGCCCACGCCCTGCGCGAGCACAGCCGAGAAGCGATGTCCAAGGCCTATGGCGTGGAAATGGCCCGCCAGGGCGCCGGCGCGATCTTCGGCCTGGGCCAGGACAGCATGGCCATGGCCGACACCGTGGTGAACTACGCCATGACCCTGCCCAACAGCCGGGCCAACGAGAACGAAGCCGACCTGATCGGCCTCGAACTGTCGGCCCGCGCCGGCTACGACCCGAACGCCGCGATCACCCTGTGGAACAAGATGAGCCAGGCGTCCGAAGGCGCGCCGCCGGAGTTCATGAGCACCCACCCGGCGTCGAGCAGCCGGATCGCTTCGTTGCAGGCGGCAATTCCGAAGGTGATGCCGTTGTATCAGGCGGCCAAGAAGTAAAAGCAGCTTCAAGCTTCAAGCTTCAAGCTTCAAGCTTCAAGCTTCAAGCGGCAAGTAAGGACGCATCTGCTCTTTCTTGCCGCTTGTAGCTTGCCACTTGCCGCTGCTTCACCCTATCCAGCCACTGGTCTTCATCGCCGAATACACCGCGACGATGGCCAGCACGATGAACGCGGTCGCCGCCAGGCGACGGATCAGCGTCAGCGGCAGTTTCTCCGCCGCGAAGTTGCCCGCCAGGACCACCGGCACGTTGGCGATCAGCATGCCCAGGGTAGTGCCGATGATGACCATGACCAGGTGCGGATACTGGGCGGCCAGCATCACCGTGGCCACCTGGGTCTTGTCGCCGATCTCGGCGAGGAAGAACGCGATCAGCGTGGTGACGAACGGCCCGAAGCGGCGCGCATTGCTGGTTTCATCATCGTCCATCTTGTCCGGTACCAGCGTCCACAGCGCGGTGGCGGTAAAGCTCGCGGCAAGAATCCAGTGCAGCACCGACTCGCTGAAGAAACCGCTGACCCAGGCGCCCACGGCGCCGGCGGCGGCATGGTTGGCCAGGGTCGCGGCGACGATCCCGGCAATGATCGGCCAGGGCTTGCGAAAGCGTGCCGCGAGGATGAGCGCAAGCAATTGCGTCTTGTCGCCGATTTCGGCGAGGGCAACGATGGCGGTGGGGACGAGTAACGATTCCAGCATCAGGATTCCTACGGGGGCGGGTCGACACGGCTATGACACGTACAGCCTTCCCGCCCCGGGTAAGGTGTGCGTGTCATAGGTCTTGTCAAACCCTGGACCTGTCTGCGCAGATCGTGGGTCGCACGCGCCATGGCCTGTGGGCCAAGTGTGTTGACGCGTGCCGGGCGAGCAGGGCGCTCGCGGGAGACTACTCCCCTAGGACGGAGCGGATTCTGCCTAGGCGAAACGCTTTCGGCAAGCCCTGTTTTTAGCCGCGGGTCGCCCGGTAGATGCGAAAGCCTTGTGCCTCGGCGCGGATTTCGCAGTTGCCCAGGGCGCCTTCGATCAGCGGTTGGTAGCGCAGGAAGCTGTTGGCAACCAGCCGCATTTCGCCACCTTTTCGCAGATGTTCGCCTGATTTTTTCAGCAGGTTTTCCGATGCCTGGTAGTCGGTGTGCACACCGGTGTGGAACGGCGGATTGCTCAGGATCAGGTCAAGATCGGACGGCGCGGCATCGATGCCGTCGCCGCTGATCACCTCGCCTTCCAGGCCGTTGGCCGCCAGGGTCAGGCGGCTGGCCGCGACCGCGAAGGCATCGACATCAAGCAAGGTGACCCGGCTCTGCGGATAACGTCGCTTGATCGTGGCGCCGAGCACGCCTGCGCCGCAGCCGAAGTCCAGGACATGGCCGCCGGGCAGGCCGTCGAGGTGTTCCAGCAGCAGTGCGGTGCCCTTGTCCAGGCGCCCATGGCTGAATACTCCGGGCAGGCTGATGACCTGCAACGGACCATCTTCCAGCGGCAGTTCGAAGCGTTCGGCCAGGCTTTCCAGCGGCGTGGCCACGGGGGCGTTGTCCACGGTCACCTGCCACAGCTGGCAGTGCCTGGCGCTGTCGAGCTTGCGCGGTTTGCCGAACGCCTGCAGAAGCTTGGCCGCGCCTTCGATGCCGCCGCGCTTTTCCCCCACCAGGTACAGCTCGCGACCGCCCAGGCGCGAGGCCAGGGCGTTGAGCAGGTAGGCAGCCAGCTCGCGGGACTTGGGCAAAAACAGCACGGCGGCGTCGAAGTCCACCTCGGGCACCTCGACACCGTAGTGGCTGCGTCCGGCGAAACGGCTCTCGAGCAGCGCCTGGTCGCCGGCATGCCAGGTCCAGGCGTGGGCGCCGGGCAGTTGGCCGAGCAGGCCGTCGGCCTGGGCGCCGGCGATCAGCAGTGGGCCTTGGAACAGTTCCGCCTGGCGGAGCAACACTTCACTGCGCGGGTCCATGGACGACGCCTCCTGAAAAAAGTGGCGCAGTGTAGCAGAGGCGTCGGCGGATCAGCCGACCACTCGCCGCGGCTGGCCGGCGAAGTAGGCCTGGGCGTTTTCGGCCAGTTGGCCGACGATGCGCTGGCGCGACTCCACCGCGCCCCAGGCGCTGTGCGGAGTGATGATCAGGCGCGGGATGTCCGCGGCCAGCAGCGAATTACCGTTGACCGGCGGCTCGATGCTCAGCACATCGGTGGCGGCGCCGCCCAGGTGGCCACTGCGCAGGGCGTCGGCCAGGGCCTGTTCGTCGATCAGTCCGCCGCGGGCGGTGTTGACCACCAGCGCCCCCGGCTTGAGCAGGGCCAGCTCGTTGGCGCCGATCATGTGCCGGGTCTGCTCGTTGAGCGGGCAGTGCAGGGTCAGGGCATCGACCTGCGGCAGCAGCTCGTCCAGCGGCAGGCGATCGGCCCGCGGCGGCCGGCCGGGGATCTGCCCGCTCAGCACGCGCATGCCGAACGCCTCGGCCAGGTGCGCCACCGCGCCACCCAGCTCGCCGTGACCGAGCAGGCCGAGGGTCTTGCCTTCCAGCTCGACGATGGGGAAGTCCAGCAGGCAGAACTGGCTGGCCTTGGCCCATTGTCCGGCCTTCACCGCCTGGTTGTAGTCGCACAGGCGCGTGGCCAGGGCCAGCAGCAGGGCCAGGGTGTGCTGGGCCACCGACGGCGTGCCGTAACCTTGGCAGTTGCACACGGTGATGCCCTGGGCGCGGGCGGCGGCCAGGTCGACATTGTTGGTGCCGGTGGCGGCCACCAGGATCAGCTTGAGGTCGGTGGCGGCGGCCAGCGTGGCGGCATCGAGCATCACCTTGTTGCTGATCACCGCTGTGGCGCCTTGCAGGCGTTCGGCGACTTGATCGGCAGCGGTGGCGGCGTGCAGCTGCAGTTCATCGAACTGCGCCTGCAGCGGTGAAAGGTCGAGGTCACCCAGGTCCAGTGACTGGTGATCGAGAAACACGGCGCGACGTGGGCTGGGCATCAGGGGCTCCGGTGGTTGGGCGGCAGGGCATCGACGCAGTGTCTGGTCCGCCGGCGCCATTCGTCAACGGTGCGGTCCGCACTCATACCTCGAGGGCGCAAATCATTCCTTCGGCTGATTTGACCGGTGCGTCACCGAACTACAGTGGATTACTGAACCGTTCTGCCCGTATTGAAGAAAAGGGATACCCATGTTGCAGACTCGCATCATCAAGCCCGCCGAGGGCGCCTACGAATACCCGTTGCTGATCAAGCGCCTGCTGATGTCCGGCAGCCGCTACGAGAAGACCCGCGAGATCGTCTACCGCGACCAGATCCGCCTCACCTACCCGCAGCTCAACGAGCGCATCGCCCGCCTGGCCAACGTGTTGACCGCAGCCGGTGTGAAGGCCGGTGACACCGTGGCGGTGATGGACTGGGACAGCCACCGTTACCTGGAGTGCATGTTCGCCATCCCGA
This sequence comes from Pseudomonas sp. BW16M2, assembly GCF_014268865.1. Classification (NCBI taxonomy): domain Bacteria; kingdom Pseudomonadati; phylum Pseudomonadota; class Gammaproteobacteria; order Pseudomonadales; family Pseudomonadaceae; genus Pseudomonas; species Pseudomonas sp. BW16M2. The sequence goes on from NZ_JABWRI010000007.1 coordinate 29,446, forward strand.
TGATCGGCGCGGTGGTGCACACCATCAACGTGCGCCTGTCGCCCGAGCAGATCCTCTACACCATGAACCACGCCGAAGACCGCTTCGTGCTGGTCAACAGCGATTTCATCGGCCTCTACCAGGCCATTGCCGGGCAGCTGACCACGGTCGACAAGACCCTGCTGCTGACCGACGGCCCGGACAAGACTGCCGACCTGCCGAACCTGATGGGCGAGTACGAGCAACTGCTGGCCGCGGCCAGCCCGCAGTACGACTTCCCCGATTTCGACGAGAACTCGGTGGCCACCACCTTCTATACCACCGGCACCACCGGCAACCCCAAGGGGGTGTACTTCACCCATCGCCAGCTGGTGCTGCACACCCTGGCCGAAACCTCGGTACTGGGCAGCCTGGACAGCGTGAGGCTGCTGAGCAGCAACGACGTCTACATGCCGATCACGCCCATGTTTCACGTGCACGCCTGGGGCATCCCCTACGCGGCGACCATGATGGGCATCAAGCAGGTCTACCCGGGGCGCTACGAGCCGGACATGCTGATCAGGCTGTGGCGCGAGGAAAAGGTCACCTTCTCCCACTGCGTGCCGACCATCCTGCAGATGCTGCTCAACTGCCCGTCGGCGGCCGGGCAGGATTTCGGCGGCTGGAAGATCATCATCGGCGGCAGCGCGCTCAACCGGGCCCTGTACCAGGCGGCGCTGGCTCGCGGCATCCAGCTCACCGCCGCCTACGGCATGTCCGAGACTTGCCCGCTGATCAGCGCGGCGCACCTGAACGACGAGTTGCAGGCCGGCAGCGAGGATGAGCGCACCAGCTACCGGATCAAGGCCGGCGTGCCGGTGCCATTGGTCGAGGCCGCCATCGTCGATGGCAATGGCAACTTCCTGCCCGCCGATGGCGAAACCCAGGGCGAACTGGTGCTGCGCGCGCCCTGGCTGACCATGGGCTACTTCCGTGAACCGGAGAAAGGCGAGGAACTCTGGCAGGGCGGCTGGCTGCATACCGGCGATGTCGCCACGCTGGACGGCATGGGCTTCATCGACATCCGCGACCGCATCAAGGATGTGATCAAGACCGGTGGCGAATGGATCTCCTCGCTCGACCTCGAAGACCTGGTCAGCCGCCATCCGGCGGTGCGCGAGGTCGCGGTGGTCGGGGTGCCCGATCCGCAGTGGGGCGAGCGCCCGTTCGCATTGCTGGTGGTGCGCGAGGGGCAAAGTATCGATGCGCGTGCGCTCAAGGAACACCTCAAGCCTTTCGTCGAGCAAGGGCACATCAACAAGTGGGCGATTCCCAGCCAGATCGCCCTTGTTACTGAAATTCCCAAGACCAGCGTTGGCAAGCTCGACAAGAAGCGCATCCGCGTGGACATCAGCCAGTGGCAGGCCAGTAACAGTGCTTTCCTTTCCACCCTGTAACCCGGGCGCGGGTCGCGCTTTTTCAAGCGCGACCCCGCAGGCTAGACAGGATCCCGCCTTGTCAAACGGCAGAATTGAGCCATGCTTGAGCACTGCCAGCGCGCAGGCCGGCCGATCGGGGTGGGCCGCAAGCAGGACGCGCAAATCACACTTTAGAGGGATCAAGCACCTGTGACCGCTGGCTATAGTCGGGTCAGGGGATTTTCAGGAATGGGGGAGGGCACCACGCGGCAACGCGCGGCGCCACGGGCAGGAGCCTGCTTCACCAGGCGCTCGAGCCGTTTCTGAAAGGACTCACTGCCATAACAAAAAAGTACATGGAGTAGCGTCGATGACATCTGCAAACCTGTTCTGGCGCCGGGCGAAACTGCCCCTGGCCGTCAGCCTCGCTTCCACGCTCGCAAGTCCTGCTTTCGCTGTCAGCTTCAACATCGGTGAAATCGAAGGCCAGTTCGACTCCTCGCTCTCCGTTGGCGCCAGCTGGTCGACTGCCAACCCCAACAAGAACCTCATCGGGGCCAACAACGGCGGCAGGGGGCTGTCGCAGACCTCCGACGATGGCCACCTGAACTTCAAGAAAGGCGAGACCTTCTCGAAGATCTTCAAGGGTATCCACGACCTGGAGCTCAAGTACGGCGACACCGGCGTGTTCGTCCGCGGCAAGTACTGGTACGACTTCGAGCTCAAGGATGAAAACCGCGAGTTCAAGGACATCAGCGATTCCAACCGCAAGGAGGGCGCCAAGTCCTCGGGCGCGGAGCTGCTCGACGCCTTCGTCTACCACAACTACAGCATCGCCGACCTGCCGGGCACCGTGCGCCTGGGCAAGCAGGTGGTGAGCTGGGGTGAGAGTACCTTCATCGGGGGGGGCATCAATGCCATCAACCCCATCGACGTCTCGGCGTTCCGCCGCCCGGGTGCGGAAATTAAGGAAGGCCTGATCCCGGTCAACATGTTCTACCTGTCGCAGAGCGTGACCGACAACCTGACCGCCGAAGGCTTCTACCAGATCGAGTGGGACCAGACCGTCGTCGACAACTGCGGCACCTTCTTCTCCCAGCCCGACGTGATCGCCGATGGTTGCAACAACAACCTGGCGGTGCTGGCCAAGCAGGCCAACGTGGCGGGGCGGTTGGGGCCGATTGCCGCGCCGACCATGCGTGCCCTTGCCGCCCAGGGCGTCTCCTGGGGCTCGCCTGATGAAGGTGTGATCGTGCGCCGCGGCCCCGATCGCGACGCCCGTGACGGCGGTCAGTTCGGCCTGGCACTGCGCTACATGTACGAGCCGTTGAACACCGAGTTCGGTGGCTACTTCATGAACTACCACAGCCGTGCGCCGATCTTCAGCGGCCGTGGGGCCAATGCCCGTTTCTACAACCCGAACAACCTGGCCGCCGCACTGGTGGGGGCTGGCGTACCGGGCGGCGCGATCAGCCCTGCCTTGCTCCAGCAACTCATGCCGCTGTATGTGGCGGGCAATTCCAGCTACTACGTGGAGTACCCCGAGGACATCCGTCTCTACGGCCTGAGCTTCTCCACCACCTTGCCTACCGGCACGGCCTGGAGCGGTGAGATCAGCTACCGCCCGAATGCGCCGGTGCAGTTGAACACCACCGATATCCTGTACTCGGGGCTGACGCCGCTTGACCCCAATGCCTCGGTCCTGCGAGGCACGCCGGATACCGATCAGCCAGGCTATCGCCGCAAGGAGATCACCCAGCTGCAGACCACGTTCACCCACTTCTTCGACCAGGTCATGGGCGCCGAGCGTCTGACCATGGTGGGCGAAGTTGGCTGGACGCATGTCGGTGGCCTGGAAAGCACCTCGAAGATGCGCTACGGCCGCGACCCGGTCTACGGGCCAGGCCCGCTGCCCAATGGCCGCTGCCAGAGCCTCAACGCCACCACGCTGGCTGGCGTCGAGCAGAACAACCTGTCGCGCTACTGCGAAAACGACGGCTTCACCACCTCCGACTCCTGGGGTTATCGCGTCCGCGCCATCTGGGACTACAACAACGTCTTCGCCGGTGTGAACCTGCGTCCGAGCGTGGCCTGGTCCCATGACGTCGACGGTTACTCCCCAGGCCCAGGCGGCAACTTCGAGGAAGGCCGCAAGGCGGTCAGCCTTGGCCTGGACGCCGAGTACCAGAACACCTACACGGCGAGCCTGTCGTACACCAACTTCTTCGATGGCAAGTACACCACCGTGGATGATCGCGACTTCGTCGCCCTCAGCTTCGGCGTGAACTTCTAAGAAATCTGATCCAGGACGACACACAATGAAAATGACCACACGTCTGCTGCAAGCCGGTGTACTGGGCATGTCCCTGCTGGCAACCAGCGTCATGGCTGCGGTTTCCGCCACCGAAGCGGCCAAGCTGGGTTCCACGCTGACCCCGATGGGCGCGGAGAAGGCCGGTAACGCCGATGGCTCGATCGGCCCGTGGGAGCCGCTGTCCAAGAGCGCCGGCAGTGCCGACGCCAAGGGCTTCCTGTCCGACCCCTTCGCCAGTGAGAAACCGCTGTTCACCATCACCGCGCAGAACGCCGACCAGTACAAGGACAAGCTCTCGCCTGGCCAACTGGCGATGCTCAAGCGCTATCCGGACAGCTACAAGATCCCGGTGTACAAGACCCACCGCGGCTCCACGGTACCGGACGATGTGTTCGCCGCGATCAAGGAAAACGCCACCAAGACCACCCTGGTCGCGGGCGGCAACGGCCTGGAAAACTTCCGCACCGCCGTGCCGTTCCCGATTCCCAAGGACGGCCTGGAGGTGATCTGGAACCACATCACCCGCTACCGTGGCGGCAGCGTGACCCGCCTGGTCACCCAGGCCACCCCGCAGCAGAACGGCTCGTACAGCCTGGTGTACTTCCAGGACCAGTTCGTGTTCCGCGACAAGATGAAGGACTACGATCCGGCCAACCCGGGTAACATCCTGTTCTACTTCAAGCAGGAAGTGACCGCCCCGGCGCGACTGGCCGGGACCGTGCTGCTGGTCCACGAGACCCTCGACCAGGTCAAGGAACCGCGCAAGGCGTGGATCTACAACGCCGGCCAGCGCCGCGTGCGCCAGGCGCCGCAAGTGTCGTACGACGGCCCGGGTACCGCCGCCGACGGCCTGCGCACCTCCGACAACCTGGACATGTACAACGGCGCGCCGGACCGTTACGACTGGAAGCTCGAAGGCAAGAAGGAGATGTATATCGCCTCCAACGCCTACAAGCTGGACGATCCTAAGCTCAAGTACAGCGACATCATCAAGGCCGGGCACATCAACCAGGACCTGTCGCGCTACGAGCTGCGCCGCGTCTGGCACGTGGTCGCCACCCTCAAGCCGGGCCAGCGCCACATCTATGCCAAGCGTGACTTCTACATCGACGAGGACACCTGGCAAGCCGCGGTGATCGACCAGTACGACGGTCGCAACCAGCTGTGGCGTATTTCCGAGGCCCACGCCCAGCCGTACTACAACGTGCAGGTGCCGTGGTACACCCTTGAGGCCATCTACGACCTGCAGTCGGGCCGCTACCTGGCCCTGGGCATGAAGAACGAAGAGAAGAGTGCCTACAACTTCGGCTTCAGCGCCAGCAAGGCCGACTTCCAGCCGGCAGCCCTGCGTCAGGCAGGTGTGCGTTGAGCTGACAGTCGTTACAACTCCGTTTGATCTCCCAGAACGCCCCGGCTTGCCGGGGCGTTTCTGTTCCAGAGGCGCCCGTCCATCAGCATTGTTTCTTTTTGTTGTAGTCTTTTTCGCTCGATGCGTTTCCATCATCTTCAAATGCGCCGCGTTTGCCGCTAGTCTCGCAACCATCCGTACTGCCGCATTACTCCAATCAGAACGAGCCGGCCATGACAGATTTGTCCCGTACGCATGGAGTCGCCAGCCAGGCCTTGGGCCTGCTGGACGGGCGTTTCTTCCGTCCACCCCTGCCGGAGGCTCACGTCCCCCGAGCGCGCTTGTGCCAGCGCTTGCAAGGCGGGCTGGGCGGGCGTCTGCTGTTGGTGAACGCCCCGGCCGGGTTCGGCAAGAGCTCGCTCGCCATCGAGTTCTGCCAGGAGCTGCCCAGCCATTGGCGCAGCCTCTGGCTTGGGTTGAGCCAGCGCGATGCCGACCCGGGCCGCTTTCTCGAGCGCCTGCTCGAAGGGCTGCAGCAGTTCTGCCCGGCGCTCGGCGGGCAGGCCATGGGCCTGTTGAAGATGCGCCAGCGTCATCAGCCCTTCGCCTTCGAGGAATGGCTCGATGGGCTCCTTGATGAGCTCGCGCTCTATCTGCAACCGGACACTCCCCTGCTGCTGGTCCTAGATGACTACCATCTGGCCCAGGGCCCGGTGCTCGATCGATGCCTGCAGTTCTTCCTCAATCACCTGCCTGCCGGGCTGGTCCTGCTGGTCACCAGCCGTCAGCGTCCCGACTGGCATTTGGCACGCCTGCGCCTGTCGCGCCAGCTGGTCGAGCTCAACGAACAGGACTTGCGCCTGACTGCTGATGAAGCGCTGGCGGTGATCGGCCGTCAGCCCACCGGTCTGCGTGGCCAGGCCCTGGACAACCTGATCCAGCGCAGCGACGGCTGGGTGGCCGGGCTGCGCTTCTGGCAGCTGGCGGCCAGCGAGTCCGGCGAGGACCACGCCTTGCCCCAGGCGCTGCATGGCGGTGAAGGGCTTATCCGCGATTACCTGCTGGAGGAAGTCATCGACATCCTGCCGGCCCCCGTGCAGGCGTTTCTCTACGAGACTGCCTGTCAGGAGCGTTTCTGCGCCGAATTATGCGACGCCCTGCGCGAGCGCCATGACAGCGGCGAAATCCTGAGCTACCTGCAGGCCCACCAGGTGTTCCTGGTGCCGCTCGACGAGCATGGACTGTGGTTCCGCTATCACCACCTGTTCTCCGACCTGCTGCGCAGCCGGCAGGCCAGCGAGCCGCTGGCGGGGCTGCACCTGCGCGCCTGCCGTTGGTTCGAAGGGCAGGGCCTGCTGGACGAGGCGGTGGAGCAGGCCCTGCGCGCGGGCCATCTGGACGTGGCGGCGGACCTGGTGCAGAGCCTGTCCGAGGAGCAACTGCTGGCGGAGCAGAATGTCGGCATGTTGCTGCGCTGGAAGATGGACCTGCCCGACAGCCTGTTGATCAGCACGCCCAGGCTGATCGTCCTGTACAGCTGGGCCCTGGGGTTGGCCTGCCAACTGGACGCCGCCGAGGAGCTTGCGGCCTACCTGAGCCGCTTCCTGCCCGCACCGTCGGCCACGGCGCAGAAGTCGATGCTGGCCCAGTGGCTGGCCCTGAGCGGGGTCATCGCCCGTGGCCGCGGCGATCGCGAGCGGACACTCGCCTACTGTGGCGAGGCGCTGCAGAGCTTGCCGAACAAGCGTTACGGCCAGCGTCTGGTGTGCCTGTCGACGCTCTCGAACCTGGCCATCGCCGATGGCGATTTCTGGCGGGCGCGGGGCTGGAACCGCGAGGCCCTCGAGCTGGCGCAACGGGTCGGCAACCCGCTGTTCGAGGCCCTGGCCCATTACGATCGGGCGAGGGTGCTGCACGCCCGCGGCGAAGTGCTGCGCGCCCTGGACGAAGTGCGCCAGGGATTGCAGCGGTTGCAGGGCCTTTCGGGGCAGCGCCTGTATGCCGTGCGCGCGCGCCTGACCCTGTACGAAGGCTACTTGCTGGCGGCCCGACTGCACTGCGCCCAGGGCCGTGCGCGCTTGCGCGCCGGGCTCAGCGAGGCGCGCAGCTGCCGCGACATCAGCGTCCTGATCGGGCATTGCGTGATCGCCTCGCTGGACGGTCGCGAAGGGCGTTTTGCCGAGGCGTTCTCGGAACTGGCCGAGGCGGAGCGGCTGATGCATATCTGGGACGTGCCGCCGATCTTCTACCTGGCCATGATTACCCTGGTGAAGTGCGAACTCTGGTTGGCCCAGGGCCGAACGGACCTGGCCGAGTCCTGGCTGCTGCGCCTGGGGCAGACCTACGGTGGCGAGCAGCCTGCGGCCGCGCCGGAGTTCCACCCGCTGTTGCCGCTGCACATCGAATTGCAGCAGGCCTTGCTGGAACGGGTGCTGACCCGTCCCGGCGATGCCGAAGCGCGGTTGCGCACGCTGGTCGAGCGGGGCCAGGCCAGCGGTGGCATGACGCTGGTGGTCAGCGCGCAGTGTCAATTGATTGCCCTGCTGCTGGCCGAGGGGCGTGACGCCGAAGCGGCCAGGTTGCTCACACCTGCTCTGCAGGCGGCGCAGGGTGGTGCCCTGCAGGCCTTCCAACGCTTGATCGAAGAGCAGCCACACTGGCTGCGCGAGCAGTTGACGGGGCGTGCGGCCTGCCCGGCGCAGAGCGATCTGCTGGCCCATCTGCCGCAGGCCCTGGCTATCGGCGGCGGTGCCACCGAGGCCCTGAGCAGTCGTGAGTTCGCCGTGCTGGAACTGATCGCCCAAGGCTGTTCAAACCAGCAGATCAGCGAGCGCCTGTTCATCTCCCTGCACACGGTCAAGACCCACGCCAGCCATATCAACAGCAAGCTCGGTGTCGAGCGCCGCACCCAGGCGGTGGCCAGGGCCAAGTCCCTTGGCTTGCTGGTCTAGTGGCTTGGGGCGAGGTCGATCGTTAAGATAACGGCTTTAGGCCATCATTCGGCGTTACCTTTCCGGGCTCATCTTTTCTGAACCGCTGCCGATACAGACCTCGGCGGTATGCATCGCCACGCGCCACTTCCCCACTTTTTCAATACAGGTCGTGTTGATGCTGCAGTATGGGCAAAAAAGCTTTCTGATCGTCGACGACTTCACCGACTTCCGCACCTCGACCCGCTCGATGCTTCGCGAGCTGGGCGTGCGCGACGTCGACACCGCCGACAGTGGCGAACAGGCGCTGCGCATGTGCGGGCAGAAGCGCTATGACTTCATTCTCCAGGACTTCCACCTGGGCGACGGCAAGAAGAACGGCCAGCAGGTGCTCGAGGACCTGATCCTCGACAAGCTGATCAGCCATGAATGCGTGTTCATCATGGTTACCGCCGAAAGCAGCCAGTCGATCGTGCTCAGTGCCATCGAACACGAGCCCGATGCTTACCTGACCAAGCCCTTCAACCGGGTCGGCCTGGCCCAGCGCCTGGAGAAGCTGACCCAGCGCAAGACGCTGCTCAAGCCCATTCTCCAAGCCCTTGATCGCGGGCGCCAGGCCGAAGTGCTCGCTGCTTGCGCCGAGCTGTGCAAGAAGGACCCGCGCTTCGCCCCGCTGTGCCTGCGCTATCGCGCCGACGCCCTGCGCGACCTCAACCGTTTCGAGGAGCTGGAGAAGTTCCTCAAGAACATCCTCGCCAGCCGCCCGCAGCCCTGGGTGTACGCCGCGCTCGGCAGCCTGTTGCACAAGCGCGGGCAGAATGCCCAGGCCCAGGGGGTCTACGAGCAGGCCCTCAAGGCCTTCCCAATCATGCCCAACCTGTACGATGGCATGGCCGAGGTGCTGGTGGCCCAGGGCGAGACCCGGCGTGCCCAGCACATGCTCGAGGAGGCGGTGCGCCTGTCGCCGCTCGCCGTGCGCCGTCAGGCCGCGCTGGGCAAGCTGGCGCTGGACAACGCCGACTTCGAGAGTGCCTCCAAGGCCTTTCGCCATGCGGTGAACCAGGGGCAGAGTTCGCGCTACAAGGATGCCGAGAGCAACCTGGGGCTGGTCCAGGCGTTGATGAACAAGAACAGCGGCAACGGTCTCGATGCCCGCACCCGGGTCGAGATCAACACCGTGCTCAGCGAGGTGGCCAAGGAAAACGTCGAGGACCAGGGCCTGCAAGTACGCGCGCGGTTGATGAAGGCTGCCAGCCTGCAACAGGCCGGCGATCCGGAGACCGCCGCCAAGCTCACCGAGCAGGCCATGCAGCGCCTGGAGAAGATGGACCAGTTCTTCTCCGTGGAGGCGGCGCTGACGGTGGCCAAGCAGTTGCAGCAACTTGGCCAGGACGCGGCGGGTACCTCGATTCTCAAGGGCTGCGTGGAAACCTACGGCGACGACCCCAAGGTCATGCAGAGCGTCGCCAAGCTTACCGACGACCCGCTGGTGCTGGGGGCGGTGACCGAAGCCGTGGACCTCAACCGCCAGGGCGTGCGCAGCTACCAGGGCGGCCAGCTCAACGAAGCGCTGGGCATGTTCCGCAAGGCGTTGTCGCTGCAGCCGAAGAACATCAGCATCGCCCTGAACACCGCCCAGGCACTGCTTCGCATCGGCGGCGAGACACCACCGCCGGCGCTGATGCAGGAGTGTCGCGACTGCCTCACCAGCGTGGCCGGTATTCCCGCCAGCGACAGTCGCTATGACCGTTACCGCAAACTGCACATCCGGGTCTTCGGCGCATGAACCAGGACAACCAGGGGCTGGACTTCTCCACGGTGATCGCCTCCACCGTGCACGACCTGAAAAACTCCCTTTCGGCGCTCACCCACGCTCACAGCCAGTGGCTGGCACGCCTGCCCGAAGAGCTGCGCGGCGGTATCGAGCAGGGCGTGGTGGAGCATGAGCTCAGCCACTTGAACGGCATGCTCGTGCAGTTGCTGGGGCTGTACAAGCTGGGCGTCAACCAGCTACCCATTTGCCCCGACTACCACGAACTGGACGACTTCATCGAGGCCCAACTGGCGGCCCAGGAAGACGTGATCAAGCACCGCGACATCCTTGCCACCTGGCGTATCGAGACCGAAAGCCCGCTGGGTTTCTTCGACCGTGAGCTGGTCGCCTCGGTGGTGGCCAACGTGCTTACCAACGCCATCCGTTACGCCGGCCACGCCCTGCTGATCAGCATCGAGGAGGAGGGCGAGCAACTGGTGATCAGCGTCAACGACGACGGTGCCGGTTATCCACAGCGCATGCTCGAGCGCCAGCACGACTACGTGCAGGGCATCGATTCGCAGAGCGGCAGTACTGGGTTGGGGTTGTACTTTGCCGCGCGAATTGCCGCGCTGCATGAGCGCAACGGCGTGCGCGGGCGGATCGAGATCGCCAATGGCGGTACGCTGGGGGGCGGCTTGTTCCGCTTGTACCTGCCTTGAGCAGCGGCACGGCGTTGGCCGCCGTGCCGCCTCAGGCGCGAAGGGGCCGCGAAATGGCCGGAGCAGCCATCATTCGGCTGCCGCGCCTTCGAGCAGTTCGGCCAGCGCATCCGGCTGGCTCTTGAACGCCCGGGCGAACACGTCGCGGTTCTTGGCCATGTAGATACCGGCTTCCTCGACTTGCTGTTCGCTCAGCGACGGTACGGCTTTGTGCAGTACCTCGGCCAGGCGTTCGGCCAGCTCGAGCATCTTGTCGTGACGGTCTGCTTCGGCCTTATCCATGAACAAGCGCTCCGGGTCGCGGCTGCTGCGGTACACCACTTCGACGGCCATTCATCACCTCTGTGCCTTTTTGCTGATGGGGTTGCGGATAACTGTATTTTTATACAGTACATCGCCAGGCCATCATCCTGCAACCGCAATGATGGCCCGGCAAACTGAAAATCAGCGTAGCCCACAGGTGCCCTGCGGCAATCGGCCGCCTTCCAAGACAGGGGCCGTGGCCCTTTAACTGCATGGCATAAGACCTTCAGCCGTATCTAGGAATCGAACATCGTGAACATCAAATGGGCAGAAAGACTGCGCAAGGGCCTGCACGGCTCCGCCGACTCGCTGGGCAACCTGTGCGTGGAAGCCTTCCACTACCTGGCGCTGTTCGGCATCGGCGCGATCACCGCCTATGCGGCGGTGGTGACCTTCCTGGACATGCTGGGCAAGGGCGGGGTCAGCGTCGATGACATCCTGCTGCTGTTCATCTACCTGGAGCTGGGGGCGATGGTGGGGATCTACTTCAAGACCAACCACATGCCGATCCGCTTCCTGCTCTACGTGGCGATCACCGCATTGACCCGCCTGCTGATCGGCGATGTCTCGCACCACAAGGCGCCGGATGTCGGGCTGCTGTACGTGTGTGGCGGCATCCTGCTGCTGGCCTTCGCCATCCTGGTGGTGCGCTACGCCTCCTACCGCTACCCGTCGACCAAGGCGCTGGATGCCAGCGGCAAGGAAGTGGACGAGGGCAAGTAGCCCTCAGTTGGCAATGCTGGCGGCGGGAAAGCGCTGTTCGCCATGCCACGTGCGGGTCAGGGCCGCCAGTACTTCCAGCGGGTTCTGCCCCAGCTCGATGGCCAGGCCCAGGCGGATGCTGTCGATGACCCGCTGCAGGCGCACCGGGTCGTTGCGCTGGGCCTGGCTGATCAGGCGCCTGGCGACCACGCCGCTGTCGTCGGAAAGGGTCAGCATGATGCTGCCGTCCAGGCGCTCGATGCTCAGGTTGACCCGGTATTCGGGGGCGAAGGCGGCGCTGATGTGATCGAAAGGGTTGTTCATGGTCGGTCCTACACTGAATGACTGCCAGGGTTGACCGGGGCAAGGGTGGGTTGGTTCAGGCCCGCTGATCGGCACGCAATGAAAACGCCCGGCGCAAGGCCGGGCGTTTTCATTGGACACATTCGAGTGTCAGGCGTCTGGATCGCTCTGCTCCAGGGTAGCGCGCTTGCTGCGCAGCTTGCCGTAGAAGTGCTCCAGCGCGTGGTTCAGCTTGCTGGCGGCGCCATCGACGGCCTGGTCCAGCGAGGTAGCGGTATGGGTCACGGAAATCGGCTGGTGGCCTTTGGGGCGAGCCTCCATCTGGCAGCGTTTGTCGTGCGGTCCGGGCTTGGCGCCATTGTCGTCGCGCAAGTGGACTTCGATGCGGGTGAGGTCGTCCTCGTAGCGTTCGAGGCTGCTCTGCAGTGTGCTGCGGACCCACTCGTTCAAGCGGACGTTGCCTTGGATCTGATTGCTGCTGTTGACCTGGATTTGCATGATTCAATCCTTATTCAGCTTGCTCGCGAGAGGCGTGCCTAGGCCACTGAGGGCGTTGGGTTTTCTGCGCCTCTTGACTCTAAAGTCAGGCAACCGCCGGACGAATTCAAGCCCTTTTGCAAAATAAATTTCCTGTTGCAAATCGGCCCGCTCGCAGCGATACCTGCCGATCACTGCAATCAATGATGCTGTGACACGCACCTGGCGGCCCCTAAGCTCGGGCGCATCCATTTCATCCCTCGGGAGCGCCGCATGTCCAGCAACCCTCTGTTCCAGCCCTTCACCCTCGGCTCCCTCGACCTGCCGACCCGCGTGGTCATGGCGCCGATGACCCGTACCTTCTGCCCCGGCGGCGTGCCCCACGACGGCGTGGTCGAGTACTACCGCCGCCGCGCCGCTGCCGGTGTCGGCCTGATCATCACCGAGGGCACCACGGTCGGGCACAAGGCCGCCAACGGCTACCCTAACGTGCCGCGCTTTCACGGTGAGGACGCCCTGGCCGGCTGGAAGCGCGTGGTCGAGGCCGTGCATGCCGAGGGCGGGCGCATCGTGCCGCAGCTGTGGCATGTGGGCAGTGTGCGCCGCCTGGGCACCGAGCCGGACGCCAGCGTTTCGGGCTATGGCCCGAGCGGCAAGGAAAAGGACGGCCAGGTGCTGGTCCACGGCATGAGCCGGGAGGATATCCGCGAGGTGATCGCCGCCTTCGCCCAGGCGGCGCGCGATGCCCAGGCCATCGGCATGGACGGCGTGGAGATCCATGGCGCCCACGGCTACCTGATCGACCAGTTCTTCTGGGAAACCAGCAACCGTCGCGATGACGAATACGGTGGTGACCTGGCCGGGCGCTCGCGTTTCGCCATCGAACTGATCCAGGCCGTGCGCGCAGCCGTCGGCCTGGACTTCCCGATCATCCTGCGTTTCTCGCAATGGAAGCAGCAGGACTACAGCGCGCGCCTGGTGCAAACCCCCGAGGCCCTGGCGGCCTTCCTCAAGCCCCTGTCCGAGGCGGGCGTGGATATCTTCCACTGCTCCACCCGGCGCTTCTGGGAGCCGGAGTTCGAGGGCAGCGAACTGAACCTCGCCGGCTGGACCCGCCAGCTCACCGGCAAGCCGACCATCACCGTGGGCAGTGTCGGCCTGGACGGCGAGTTCCTGCAGTTCATGGTCGCCACCGACAAGGTGGCCAAGCCCGCCAGCCTCGAAGGGCTGCTGCGCCGCTTGCAGGACCAGGAGTTCGACCTGGTGGCCGTGGGCCGCGCCCTGCTGGTGGATGCCGAATGGGCGCGCAAAGTGCGGGACGGGCGTGAGGACGCCGTGCTGCCGTTCAGCCGTGAGGCGCTGACGACCCTGGCTTGATCACCAGCGACGGGGCCTGTTCGCGGGCGGCCTGCAGCTCGCGGCAGGCACCGTACAGGTAGCCCTCGAACTGCTCGATGATCGCCGGCCAGCCCTGTCGGCTGGCGTGCTGGCGGGCATTGAGGCGCACCCGGCGTAGGGTTTCGCCTTCTTCCAGCAACCAGCAGGCGGCGTCGATGAACGCCGCCTGGTCCCCCGGCATGGCCAGGGCGCCGCTGTGGCCGTGGCGGATATGCTGGGCGGCGGCGGCCTCGTCGTAGGCGACCACGGCCAGTCCCGAGGCGAGCGCCTCGAGCACGACGTTGCCGAAGGTTTCGGTCAGGCTCGGGAACAGGAACAGGTCGCCGCTGGCGTAGTGCTCGGCCAGCACCTCGCCGCGTTGCGCGCCACAGAACACGGCATCGGGCAGTTGCTGTTCGAGCTGGCCGCGCATCGGGCCATCGCCGACGATCACCAGGCGCAGCCGCCGCTGCGGATAGGCCTTGCCCAGCGCCTCCATGCACGGGCGCAGCAGGGCCAGGTTCTTCTCCGCGGCCAAGCGCCCGACATGCAGCACGGCAATGTCATCCACACCCAGCCCCCACTGCTCGCGCAGGGCCTGACTGCGCCGTGCCGGATTGAACAGGCTGGCGTCTACCCCGCGGGCCATCAGGCCGAGCCGTTCGAAGCCGCGGCGCTCCAGTTCCAGGCGCTGGCTGGCGCTGGGCACCAGGGTGATGGCGGTGCGCCGGTGGAACCAGCGCAGGTAGTGGGTGAGCAGCCGTGACAGCAGGCCCAGGCCATACTGCCCCGAATACTGCGGGAAGTTGGTGTGAAAGCCGCTGACCACCGCCACGCCCAGGCGTCGGGCGGCGCGCAGGGCGCTCAGGCCCAACGGGCCTTCGGTGGCGATGTACAGCACGTCCGGGCGTCGCCGGCGCCAGCGGCGCCACAGCTTGTGCATCGACACCTCGCCCCATTGCAGGCCAGGGTAGCCCGGCAATGGCCAACCCCGGCACAGCAGCAGGGTCTCGTCGTTGCCGGCCCCGTTGTCGGTGGCCTGGCGCGGGCGGATCAGTTCCACCTGGTGGCCGCGCAGGCGCAGCCCTTCGCTGAGGCGGCCAAGGGTGTTGGCCACGCCATTGATCTCGGGTGGGAAGGTTTCGCTGACCAGGGTGATACGCAGGGACGGTGTGCTCATGGGAAAAAGTCTGGGCCGCCCCCGTTGCGCCCATGTGACGTCTTTGTGACGTGCGCATGACGCCTGATTTCCGGCACTTGCACCCGTTTGAATATTTCCTTGCAACGTACTCAAGAACTCTCGCCACGCAGCCGATGCAAAGGCATTCGACTACAGGAATTCGCTCCGGGAGAGCGGCCATGTTCAACAGCAAACTGAAGAAAGAAATCCAGCAACTGCGCGAAGAGCTGATGTCCATCGAGCAGGTCAAGAACAGCCTCGACAGCGAGATGCTGGTGCTCCAGCTCGACCCCCAGGGGCGCATCGAGTCGGTCAACAGCAACTTCGAGGCCGAGATGGGCTACCGCGCCGAGCAACTGATCGGTCGCAACATCGAAGAGATCGTGCCGACGCATGTGAAGAAGCTCGATTTCTACCAGCGCATGAAGCACGCCATTACCCGTGGCGAGCACCTCAACGGCGCCTTCCGTCTGCTGCGCGGCAACGGTGACGAGGCCTGGCTACGTTCGATCCTGCAGCCGGTCAAGGACAGCCAGGGGCGTATCAAGTACTTCTCCCTGCACTCCAGCGACCTGACCCGTACCATCGAGACCTCCCGTGAGCACGAGAGCCTGATCAAGGCGCTGATGCGCTCCACCGCGGTGATCGAGTTCAACCTCGAAGGCCAGGTGCTGACCGCCAACGACCGCTTCCTGCAGACCATGGGCTACAGCCTGGAGCAGGTCCGCGGCAAGTACCACCGCATATTCTGCGAGCCGGAGGAAGCCAACTCGGCGGCCTACCAGGAGTTCTGGAACCGGCTGCGCCGTGGCGAGTTCGTCGCCGAGCGTTTCAAGCGCATCGACGCCCATGGCCGCGTGGTCTGGCTGGAAGCCTCGTACAACCCGATCATCGACGCCCATGACGTGCTGTACAAGGTGGTCAAGTTCGCCACCGTGATCACCGATCAGGTCAACCAGGAACTGGCCGTGGCCCAGGCCGCCGACATCGCCTACACCACCTCGCTGGAGACCGACGACAGCGCGCGCAAGGCCACCGATGTGGTGACCCAGACCGTCGAGGTGATGCGTGGCCTGGAAGGCTCGATGCAGGACGCCGCCGATGGCATCCAGGCGCTGGACAAGCAGTCGAAGGTGATCGGCGCGATCATCAAGACCATCAGCGACATCGCCGGGCAGACCAACCTGCTGGCGCTCAACGCCGCCATCGAGGCCGCCCGCGCCGGCGAGCAGGGGCGTGGCTTTGCCGTGGTCGCCGACGAAGTGCGCCAGCTGGCCTCGCGCACCAGCAGCGCCACCGAGGAGATCGCCAAGGTGGTGCAGCAGAACGAACAGTTGGCCCAGGCCGCGGTGGACATCATCGACACCAGCAAGCGCCAGGCCGAGCAGGGCCTGGCCCTGGCCGCCGATACCGGCGGGGTGATCGTCGAGATCCAGGAAGGGGCGAAGAAGGTGGTGGATGCGGTGGGGCAGTTTTCCAGTCAGTTGAGCCACTGATCGAACTTAAGCCATCGCGGGGCAAGCCCGATCCCACGCGCAATGCGTGGGATCGGGCTTGCCCCGCGATGACTTCATTCAGGTGCGCTCACGCACCCAGAACAGCGTCGCCCCGGCCACCGCCGCCGGCATCATCAGCACGTTGACTCCCGGAATCATCAGCGCAAGATAAGTGATCCCGCCAAAACCCATCGACTGCCAGCGCTTCTGCCGCAGCCAGGCGAGCATGTCCTGCCAGCTCATCTTGTTGTTGTCCGCCGGGTAGTCGATGTACTGGATGGCCATCATCCAGATACCGAACACCAGCCACAGCGGCGCGGCGATCACGTTCACCACCGGGATGAACGAGAGGATGAACAGGCCGATGGCCCGCGGCAGGAAGTAGCCCAGCTTGCGCATCTCGCGGCTGAGGGTGCGTGGCACCATGGCCACCAGCTCGGCCCAGCTGAAGGGCGGGAAGGTGTCCTGGCCGCGCACCACCACCTCGACCTTTTCCGCCAGGAAACCGTTGAACGGCGCGGCGATGACGTTGGCCAGCAGGGTGAAGGTGAAAAACACCATCAACAGCACCAGGGCGACGAACAGCGGCCATAGGATGTAGGTGAGGAAACTCAGCCAGTCGGGCAGGGTGGGCATCAGCGCATCGACCCATAGGCTGAACTGATGGCCGGCGAAGTAGATCAGGCCGCCGAACAGCAGCAGGTTGACCGCCAGGGGCAGCAGCACGAACAGGCGCAGGTTCGGGCTCAGGACCAGTTTCAGGCCCTCGCGCAGGTACTGGGGGCCGGACAGGACGGGGGCTTGCATCGGAATGCTCCGCTTGAGGAAAACGCGCTGACCTTACCGAGTTTGGCGCGCCGACGAAAGGCACCGCGCCTCTGGGAAACGGCGTGTAACAAAGCATTGGCACAATGGCTGGCGGATAGAGACTGTCTATAAGGTGGATTGTCGAAGGATATTTCCTTAATCTCTGCGGCCTCGCTACAGTGCGCTCAACTTTTTCGGTTTTGGACCAACGCGTTGTAGCCTTCCCCAAGTGCTGCGTGGGTCCCTTTTAATTCTAGCTGGCGCAACCGGCACCTAGGGTTTTAAGCCTGGATGCCGGTCCCGTGCGGCCCGCTCCACAGGAGTTCGACATGTCTGAAGTACGTCATTCGCGCGTCATCATTCTCGGTTCCGGCCCTGCCGGTTACAGCGCCGCGGTGTACGCCGCCCGCGCCAACCTCAAGCCGCTGCTGATCACCGGCATGCAGGCCGGCGGCCAGCTGACCACCACCACCGAAGTCGACAACTGGCCGGGCGACCCCCATGGCCTGACCGGCCCGGCTCTGATGCAGCGCATGCAGGAGCACGCCGAGCGCTTCGAGACCGAGATCGTCTTCGACCACATCAACGCCGTCGACCTGGCCAACAAGCCGTTCACCCTGCAAGGTGACAGCGGCACCTACACCTGCGACGCGCTGATCGTCGCCACCGGCGCCAGCGCCCGCTACCTGGGCCTGCCGTCGGAAGAGACCTTCATGGGCAAGGGCGTGTCGGCCTGCGCCACCTGCGACGGTTTCTTCTACCGCAACAAGCCGGTCGCCGTGGTCGGTGGCGGCAACACCGCCGTGGAAGAAGCACTGTACCTGGCCAACATCGCCAGCAAGGTGACCTTGGTACACCGCCGCGACACCTTCCGCGCCGAGAAGATCCTGATCGACAAGCTGCACGCCCGTGTCGCCGAAGGCAAGATCGAGCTCAAGCTCAACGCCACCCTGGACGAAGTGCTGGGTGACAACATGGGCGTGACCGGCGCGCGCCTGAAGAACAACGACGGCAGCTTCGACGAAATCAAGGTCGACGGCGTGTTCATCGCCATTGGTCACACCCCGAACACCTCGCTGTTCGAAGGCCAGCTGACCCTGAAGGACGGCTACCTGGTGGTTCACGGCGGCCGTGAAGGCAACGCCACCGCCACCAACGTCGAGGGCGTGTTCGCCGCCGGCGACGTGGCCGACCACGTCTACCGCCAGGCCATTACCTCGGCCGGCGCCGGTTGCATGGCGGCCCTGGACGTCGAGCGCTACCTGGACGGTCTGGCCAACGCCGCGCACTGATCCAGCCTTTGCGGGCCGGTCCGCTCCCCCTCTGAACGTGGGAGCGGGCTTGCCCCGCGATAAAAAAACCGGCCATCTGGCCGGTTTTTTCATGCCTTGCGAAAACCTCAGAGGCTCAAGCGCATCGACAGGTCCACCGCCTTCACGTCCTTGGTCATCGCGCCGATGGAGATGTAGTCGACGCCGGTCTCGGCGATCACCCGCAGGGTGGTCTCGTTGACGCCGCCGCTGGCCTCCAGCTTGGCCTTGCCGGCGGTGATGCGCACCGCTTCGCGCATCTCGTCCAGGGTCAGCTCGTCGAGCATGACGATATCGGCCCCGGCCGCCAGCGCCTGGCGCAGTTCGTCCAGGCTTTCCACCTCGATCTCCACCGGCTTGCCCGGGGCGATGCGGTGCGCCGCCGCCACGGCCTCGGCCACGCCACCGCTGGCGGCGATATGGTTTTCCTTGATCAGGAAGGCGTCGTACAGGCCGATGCGGTGGTTATGGCAGCCGCCGCAGGTGACCGCGTACTTCTGCGCCAGGCGCAGGCCGGGCAGGGTCTTGCGGGTGTCGAGCAGGCGCACCTGGGTGCCTTCCACCAGGTCGGCCAGGAAGCGCGCGCGGGTGGCCACGCCCGAAAGCATCTGCAGGAAGTTCAGCGCCGTGCGCTCGCCGCTGAGCAGCGAGCGCGCCGGGCCTTCGAGGTGGAACAGCACCTGGTTGGCCGTGGCCCGCTCGCCGTCGGCCACCTGCCAGTGCACCGCCACCCGTGGGTCGAGCTGGCGGAATACCGTATCGACCCAGGCGGTGCCGGCGATCACGCAATCCTCGCGGGTGATGATGGTCGCCTTGGCCAGGCGCTCGGCCGGGATCAGCTGGGCGGTGATGTCGCCGCTGCCGATGTCCTCGAGCAGCGCGCGGCGCACGTTGGCTTCGATTTCGGCGGTCAGGTCGGCGAGGCGTAGGTTCGGCATGGTCGGCTCCACAAGCTAGGTGCCGGCGATTATAGGGCAGGGGGGCTTCGTGTACAGCTGCCGGGCCGATGACCTTTGGTCAGGCGGTTTGAGCATTCTTGCGAACACACTGTCAGTTGAGGCGTGCGAAAGGCGTGCTGGCAGCTATCAGTGTTTTCACTGATAATAGCGCCCAGTATTTGGCGTCATAGCTTTGACGATTCCCTTCCAGTCGAACAACGTAACATCCAGCAAGGAGTCCGGGATGCATGATGAAGGCAAGGTGGTGCCCCTGGCGGCTGCCATCGACCGGGGTGCGCGCGCGCCCTCGCCATGCCTTCCCGTGCTGCTCCTGCAGGTGCGCGACAAGGCTGCGCTGCAATTGCGCCAGGGCTTGCAGGCGCTGTTCGACAATGCCGACGACACCCTGTTCGAAATGGCCGACAAGGCCAGTGGTCGCCTTGACCAGAACCTCTACTTCGAAGCCATGCGCGATCTGCGCCTCAAGCGCAAGAGCATCGAGCGGGGCTTCCTCGACACCTTCTATGAGGCCTTCGCCCGCATCGGCCAGGGCGACGGGCTCGAGTCCCTGGTCAGGGCGCAGACGCAGGACAAGCCGTCGCTGGAGCGTTCGGTAGCCGTGCAGGCCATGGTCGACCGGGTGCTGTCCCGCGACGGCTTCCTGCTGGAACAACTGAACCTGCGCTTCACCACGTTGCTGGAGCTGCCGCTGGCCAGCGCAGGCAATCCCCTGGGCCCCGGCAACCTGTGTGGCTACTTCCTGGACGCCGGGCGCAACCTGGGAGTCGGCGCCAGCGTCAAGATGGTGCTGCTCAAGCTGTTCGAGCGCTACGTGCTGCGTGACCTCGACCTTTTGTATGGCGAGGCCAGCCAGTTGCTCGCCAGCGCCGGTGTGCTGCCGGAGCTGATGCCCGCCCCGCGGCGTCGTGCCGAGGACCGGCGCAGCATCGCCCGGCGCGTCCCGGCCAGCCCGGCCTTGGGCGGCTTGTCCGACTCCGCCGGCCAGGCCTTCTTCGCCTCGGTGCAGACGCTGCTGGCGCCGGTGCGCGGGCGTGTCGCGCCACGGTTGCAGGCGGCCGGATCCGCGCAGCCGACCAGCACCGGCGACCTGCTGCGCCTGCTCACCCACCTGCAGCACTATGTACCGGCCCCCGGCGAGCCGGATGACTTCAACCTCGGCCAGCAACTGGAGCAGTTGTTGCTGCGGGTCAGCGTGCGCAGCGGCACGCGGCGGCGAATCGCCACCGACGACGAGGACACGATCAACCTGGTCGACCTGCTGTTCGCCTACATCCAGGGCGACGACAACCTGCCGGCCAGCCTGCGGGCGCTGATTGCCCGCCTGCATATCCCGGTGCTCAAGGTCGCGCTGGTCGACAAGGGCATGTTCAGCCGTGCCAGCCACCCGGCGCGCCGCCTGGTCAACGAGATCGCCGCCGTGGCCATCGGCTGGGAGAGCGATGCCGAGGGGCTGCGCGACAGCCTGCACCTGCGGGTCGAGCGTATCGTCCAGCGCCTGCTCAATGACTTTTCCGACGACTGCGCGGTGTTCAACGAGCTGCTCGATGAGTTTCTCGCCTTCAGCCAGGACGAACGCCGACGCAACGAACTGCTCGAGCAGCGCACCCGCGATGCCGAGGAGGGCCGTGCCCGTACCCTGCAGGCCCGCCAACGGGTGCAGCAGGAGTTGAACGACCGCCTGCATGGCCGGGTGCTGCCGCAGGTGGTGGTGCAGATGCTGGTGCAGTCCTGGAGCCAGGTGCTGCTGCTGGCCTGGCTGAAGCAGGGCGAGGGCTCGGCGGCCTGGGCCGACGCCCTGGCGACGGTGGACGACCTGCTGGTCAGCATTGCCCCGTACCGTGAGCCACAGCGCCTGCTGGAGCAGGTGCCGGGCCTGCTCAAGGCGCTGCGCGACGGCCTGGCGGGGGTGGCGCTGGACTCCGCCGCCACGCGTGATTTCTTCCTGCAACTGGAGAAACTGCACCTGCGTGCCTGCGGTGGCACGCCGGAGCCGGACGCCGCATTGGATGAAGTGTGGCTGGAGGAGGCTATCGTGCTGGCGGTCAGCGACGAGTCCGCCCTTGCCCCTGGCCTGCCGCTCGATGACCAGGAGCCGGCATTGCGCCAGGTGCAGCGCCTGCAGGTCGGCAACTGGGTCGAAGTGATGGATGACGACGAGCCGCTGCGCTGCAAGCTGGTGGCGCGCATCGACAGCAATGATCGCCTGGTCTTCACCAACCGCACCGGCATGAAGGTGCGCGAATGGAACCGCATGGGCCTGGCCCTGGCACTGCGCCGTGGCGAAGTGCGCCTGCTGGACGACGGCCTGCTGTTCGAGCGGGCGCTGGAAGCGGTGTTGGAGCAGCTGCGCGGGCAGCAGGTCCAACAGAGCTGAATTTCCCTACACAATCATTTACATGCAAGCACCGCCCGCCCACGGCATACTGGGCACCTGTCTCGGGCGTCATTTCAGGATCTGCACCATGCAATTGGACCGTGCGACCGGCTGGTTCACCGGCGTCAGCCACTGCCCCTCGCCGAACTTCAACGCCCGCCCCGAGGGCGAGGCCATCGCGCTGCTGGTCATCCACAACATCAGCCTGCCACCGGCCTGCTTCGGCACCGGCAAGGTGCAGCAGTTCTTCCAGAACCGCCTGGACCCGAACGAGCACCCTTACTTCGCCACCATCAACCACCTGACCGTCTCGGCGCACCTGTTTGTCGAGCGCGATGGCGCGGTGACCCAGTTCGTTTCGTTGCTCGACCGTGCCTGGCATGCCGGCGTGTCGCGCTTCGGCGAGCGTGAGGGCTGCAACGATTTTTCCATCGGCATCGAACTGGAAGGCACCGACGAGCTGCCCTACACCGATGCCCAGTACGCCACCCTGGAGCGGCTGACCCGCGAGATCCGCGCGGCATGGCCTGTGATCGACGCCCAGCGCATCTGTGGCCACAGCGATATCGCCCCGCAGCGCAAGACCGATCCGGGGCCGGCATTCGACTGGCCGCGCTATCGGGCCGCGCTGCAACGCAACGAGGACAAGGCATGAGTTTTCTGGTGTTGGTGCTGGCGCTGTGGGTCGAGAAGTTCTCGGCCCTGCGCCAGCGGTTGCAGCGCGACGGCTTCTACCTGGGCGAGCTGGTGCGCCTGGAGCGCAGCGGCAAGGTCCATCCCTGGTGGACGCTGGGCATCCTGGTCCTGGCGCCGGTGGCGCTGCTCGCGCTGCTGCTGCATGTGCTGGAGCCGGTGGCCTACGGCCTGCTGGCGTTGCCGGTGCACCTGCTGGTGCTGGTCTACAGCCTGGGCCGTGGCGATGTGAAGGCGGCGCTCGGGCCGTTTCGCGACGCCTGGCGCCGCGGTGACGACCAGGCCGCGCTGCATGTGGCCGAACGCGACCTGGGCCTGGCCGCCGACGATGCCCAGAGCCTGATCAAGCGGGTCCAGGGCCATCTGCTGTGGCAGGCCTACCAGGGCTTTTTCGCGGTGATCTTCTGGTATTTCCTGCTCGGCCCGGGTGCGGCGCTGGCCTACCGCCTGCTGGCGCTGACCATGGACCACAGCCGCCAGCCGGCGCTGCAGACCCTGGCCGGGCAATTGCGTCATGCCATGGACTGGCTGCCGGTGCGGGTGATGACGGTGAGCTTCGCCCTGGTCGGCAACTTCGTCGCGGTGACCCGGGTGATGTTGCACGAGTTGCTCGACTGGCACGTCAGCGCCGGGCACCTGGTGGCCAAGGTCGGCCGGGTGGCCGACGACATTCCCGAGGAGGAGGACCGCCAGCGTGGCCTGGAGCGCCTGGACAGCCTGTGGGAGCTGCTGCTGCGCTGCGCCGTGTTGTGGTATGCCTGCTTCGCCCTGTGGACTGTGCTGGTCTGAGCCGCTCATCAACGCGTTGGTTGCTTAACCATAAGTTACAAACCTTGATTCCAATCTGCGCTATACAAAGCCACTGGCCCTAGATGGCCTTGTGCTACCCCGCAGAACAACAAGAATTCAAGGAGGTGACCTGTGAAGCGTCTGCTCTATCCGGCCATCGCACTGATGAACCGGCTGAGCTTCGGCATGAAGTTCAGCCTGATCAGCGTCCTGTTCTTCCTGCCCATGCTGGTCACCAGCTTTTACCTGGTCCGCGACGCCTACAACCAGCTGCAGGCCACCCGTGGCGAGCTGCAGGGGCTGGCGCCGCTGTCCGAGAGCCTGGCCCTGCGCGGCGACCTGGAGACCCTGGGCAACCTGCTGCAGATCAACGCCGTATTAGGCCAATCGGGCCAGGCCGGCGATGTGGAAAGCCGCATCGGTGCCCTGCAGGACAAGGTCCAGGCCCGGCTTGACGGCCTCAAGGGCAGTGATCCGGCGCTCGAGGCCAAGCGTGCCGAGCTGGCCGAGGCCTTTGCCCGCGCCCGCGACGAAAGCTCGCTGCAGAACAAGGCGGCACTGTTCGACAAGCTGCTGGCCCAGGCTCAGGTGCTGGGCAAGCTAGTCGCCAGCCAGTCGGGCTTGAACCAGGACAGCCAGGCCTCGGTGCGTCAGCTGAGCGAGCTGGTCGGCAACGCCACGGCGCAGGTCACCCAGGCCCTGGGCGAGGGCCGGGCGATGGGCGCGGTGGCCCTCGGCCGCGGCTTCATGGATTCCTCGGGCAGCGCGCGCTTCGAAGACTTGCTGCAGCGTCTGGAGCGGCTGTCCGCCGACTATGCCATCCGCCTGGATGACGTCCTGGCCAGCGATGCCGGGCTCAAGGCCGCGCTGAACAGCGACGCCCAGGCCAGCCAGGCCACGGTCAAGCAGGCCGCGACCCTGTTCGAGGACCAGGTGGTGGTAGCCGAGACCCTGGATGCGCCTTGGGCAGGTTTCTACCAGCAGACCAGCGACCTGATGGCGCAGACCTACCGTTTCAACGACGCCGTCCTCGCCCACCTGCACGGCCAGCTGGGAGAGCGCCTGGGCGAGCACCGCCTGCGCACGATCGCGCTGGTCGCGGCCCTGGTCACGGTGTTCGCGCTGATCGTCTACCTCTACGGTGGCTTCTACGTCTCCACCCGGGAAACCCTCGGCAACCTGGGCAACGCCATGGACAAGGTGGCCGCCGGCGACATGACCATCAGCTTCAAGGCCAACAGCCAGGACGAACTGGGCGAACTGGGGCGTGGCTTCAACGAGACGGTGCGGCGTATTCGCGGGCTGATCGAGCAGGTCGGCAAGACCGTGACCACGGTCGAGGAGCAGGCCGGGCAGGTGCTGTCGGTGTCGAGCCGCAGCAACCAGGCGGTCAGTGGCCAGCGCGAGCAGATCGAGCAGGTGGCCACGGCGATGAACCAGATGAGCGCCACCGCGCAGGAGGTTGCCCGCAGTGCCGCCCTGGCCGCCGAAGGCGCGCAGCGGGTCAACCACGAGAGCGCCTCGGGCCGCGACCTGGTGGAAAGCCAGCAGGGCAGCATCGCCCGCCTGGCGGGCGAGATCGACCAGAGCGTGGCGGCGGTGAACCAACTGGCAGGCGACAGCCAGGCCATCGGCCGGGTGCTGGAAGTGATCCGCAGCATTGCCGAGCAGACCAACCTGCTGGCCCTCAACGCCGCCATCGAGGCAGCCCGGGCCGGTGAGCAGGGCAGGGGCTTCGCCGTGGTCGCCGACGAAGTGCGGACCCTGGCCAGGCGCACCCAGGATTCCACCGAAGAGATCGCGCAGATGATCCAGCGCCTGCAGGATGGCGTGGGCGCGGCGGTGCGGGTGATGGGCAGCAGCCACCAGATGGCCGCCGGTACCGTGGACGAGGCGCGCCAGGTGCAACAGGCCCTGGGCAATATCCTCGGCGCGGTGGGCGGTATCGTCGAGCAGAACCAGCAGATCGCCGCCGCCGTCGAGCAGCAGACCGCCGTAGCCCACGACATCGACCAGAACATCGTTGCGATCAACCGCGCGGCACAGGACACCACCGAGGGCGCCTGCCAGACCGAAGACGCCAGCCGGGCGTTGTCGGCGCAGGTGGTGGAGCTCAAGCGGTTGATCGGGGCGTTTCGGGTCTAAGCAGTGGCATTGAAAAACCGACGCAAGTCGGTTTTTCGTTTGGGGTGTCTCAGGGGGAGGATTGGCGGGCTTCGTAATGACGGGTCTGGTAAGGCAGCAGGGCTTGCGCTTTCAAACCGAGCCCTTCATCAAGTCCCCAGGATGCTGCCAATTCATCACGACGCTTGCGTACAGCACTCGGTGGCTGGGCAATGGGCATGGCGTGGGGAAACAGCTCAAGTGCATGGCGGGTATCCATGACTCGGTGAACTGACGCACAGGAAAAACGCGTCAACTTTTCCAGCAAGTAACCCACTCGACGGACCTGAAGCTCATCGGGGTGGCGGCTAAGAAATACTCGGGCAGCGCCGACCAGGTCGACATCCGAATACCAGACAGCCTGTGCCACATGGACAAGGGTAGAGTCATCCGCTTGACTCAGGGGGAACCTGGCAAGTTTGTTCAAGGCGGATGTGAAGAGGTTGTCGTCAAGACGCTTCGCCATCTTCGGGCTCCAGGAAGTCTCGCAAGAGATGGGTCAATACGGTAGTCGGTGGCTCCTTGGAACCAACATACACATCGATTGCCTCCAGTGCCAGCCGCCGTAGCTCAGTGGTCAGGATCAGGCCAGACCGGAATAGCGCGTGAATGTCGCTCAGGTCCTGTTCGGTCGCCCTGGCCAGCTTCGATATGGCGATGTCGACCGGGGCTGCGATACGAACATGCAAGGGGGAGGTTTCCGGGAACTCTGCCAATGGCAGGCTGCGATCCAGGTAGTCTTCGTGGATCGGCCCGAAAGTGGTGGTGTAATGCAGGTCGTAGTGCAGTTCCAGCACTCGTCCGGACTGGACGTCGAAGAAAGCCTGGGGCACCTCGGCAAGCAGAGCTTGCAGGTCGAAGTGCTTGGCAAGGCTGGTCTCGTAACATTCGCCATCGACATCCATGGAAACGCGATGATGGGTGTAGAGATGGACGGCACACCCACCGAAGATGATGATTTTCAATGCGCCTGGCCCGGCTTGCTCTTGCGCCAGTTCCGCCTCTACTGACTTGAACATGGAAATCAGGGCTTGTCCCAGATCGCTGTGGGTGTTCGGGCGTGGAGGCATCAAATCCAGGCTGTCCATTGGCAACTTTGGTTTCCTGTTGATCAGCACAAAGCCTTGCCTGAGCGAGGTGCACTCAAGCGCATTTAATGCATCAATCTATTGGGTAGGCCGAGGTACCGGAAACAGGAGAGTGGCTTCTGGATGTTGCCAACGGGCAGGCTTGAACAGCGGTGGTTACCAGCCAAATAGTGCGTAGGCGTTGTGGCTGCTGGCCTCGGCCAATTGCTCGACATCAACGCCGATAACTTCAGCCAGGGCCTGTGCAATTTCTGGTAAATATTCCGGACTGTTGCGCTGCCCCGGGAACATCGCCGGCGCCATGTCCGGCGCGTCGGTCTCCAGCACCACGCTGTCCAGCGGCAGCCGTGGCAGGGTCTTGCGCAGGCGCAACGCCTGGGGCCAGGTGCCGGCGCCACCGAGTCCCAGCTTGAAGCCGAGCTTGATGTACTCCCGCGCCTCTTCGTAGCTGCCGGCAAAGGCATGGATGATCCCCGCCCGCGCCGGCTTGTAGCGCTTGAGCGTGGCGATCACCTGGGCGTGGCTGCGGCGCACGTGCAACAGCGAGGGCAGCTCGAAGTCGCAGGCCAGTTGCAGCTGGGCCTCGAACAACGCCTGCTGGCGCGTCGGGTCCAGTTCGGGCAGGTAGAAGTCCAGGCCGAACTCACCCACCGCGCACAGCCGCGGATCGCCGCGCAGGCGTTCGAGCCAGTCGCGCAGCTGCACCAGGTGTTCGGGGCGGTGCTGCTCGAGGTATATCGGGTGCAGCCCCAGCGCTGCGTACACGCCTTGGTTGGCGCAGGCCAGGTCCCAGACACGCTGGAAGTTGTCCTGGTACACCCCCAGCACCACCATGCGCTCCACCCCGCGCGCCGCCGCGTTGGCCAGCAGGCGCGGGCGGTCGGCGTCGAAATCGGGGAAGTCGAGGTGGGTGTGGGTGTCGATCAGGCGCATGTTCAGGCCTTGGCGATCCGTTGCTTGAAGGTGCGGCCGATAGCGTGCACGCCGGGCTCGTAGCGCTTGTCCTCGATGGCGGCCAGGGCCAGTTCCAATGCGGTGGCGGCGATCAGGCCGTGCTGCTGGGCCATGGCGTTGACCGGCAGCGGCAGGAAGTCGAGCAGTTGGTTGTCGCCGAAGGTGCCCAGTTGCAGCTCGCGGGATCCCTCAGGGCGCGCCTGGAGGGTGTCGAACACGCCCTGCAACAGCACGTAGGAGGTGGTCACCAGGGCATCCGGCAGACCGCCCAGTTCGTCGATCAGTTGCTGCATCAGGCGCTGGCCGCATTCACGGCTGAAGGCCTCGCCCTGGTAGCGCCGCACGTCGCCGTCGAAGCCTTGCAGGGCCTCGTCGAAGCCACCGGCGCGAGCTTGGCTCACCGACAGCTCGGGGCGGGCGCCGATCAGGGCAATACTGCGCGGGCGGGTTTTCAAAAGGCTCTGGGCCAGCTGGCGGCTGGCGTCGCGATCATCGCTGATCACCGAGCAGAAATGCGCCGGGTCCAGGCGTCGGTCGATGGCGATCACCGGCAGGCCCTTGGCCTGCAGCTCGCGGTAGCTGTCGTCCTCCGGCGGCAGGCAGCTGGCGACGAACAGCGCGTCGCAGCGGCGGGCGCGGAACAGCTGCTGCAACTGGCGTTCGCTGTCGGGCTGGTCGTCGCTGCTGGCGATCAGCAGCTGGTAGCCACGGGCACGGGCGCCTTGCTCCAGTTGCTTGGCGATGCGGGCGTAGCTGGGGTTCTCCAGATCCGGGAGAATGAAGCCCAGGGTGCGCGTGTGGCGGCTGCGCAGGCCGGCGGCCTGGGGGTTGGGCGTGAAGCCGTGGGCCTCGACCACCGCACGCACGCGCTCGACGGTGCTGTTGCTGATGCGCTGCTGTTCGGCCTTGCCATTGATGACGTAGCTGGCGGTGGTCACGGACACACCGGCCAGACGGGCGATATCGCTGAGTTTCACCGAATTTTCCTTATTGTTTCCGGGACTGGCCACGGGGCTGGACCGGCTAGTTTCACCCATCCACGGCCCTGCGCGCAGACGACCATTGTCGCAATTGTCCGACAGGATGGGGCTTTTTCGTTGGCAGATTATCGAGTAACGTGGCCACTTGGTCAGATTAAACGTTTCAGCAAAACGAAATTTCCTGCCTGGAAATGCGCCTTCGCCCGTTGCGCTGATCGTTTTGGCGGCTTTTGCCGTCGAATTCCACAACAATACCTCGGTAGCCGACGGGGCTGCCGCAAAAGGAGAGGGTCATGCTCGAGCTTGCCGTGGAGCAGATTGCCATGGGCCAGCGTGCCGCCGACAAGGGCGAGGCACTGGCGTTGCTGGCCGATCGACTGGTTGCCGATGGCCTGGTGGCCGAGGGCTACCTGGCGGGGCTGCAGGCCCGGGAGGCGCAGGGCTCGACCTTCCTCGGGCAGGGCATCGCCATCCCCCACGGCACGCCGCAGACCCGCGAGCTGGTGTACGCCACCGGTGTGCGCCTGCTGCAGTTCCCCGACGGCGTGGACTGGGGCGACGGGCAGATCGTCTACCTGGCCATCGGCATCGCCGCCCGTTCCGACGAACACCTGCGTCTGCTGCAACTGCTGACCCGCGCCCTGGGCGAAACCGACCTGGCCGAGGCATTGCGCCGGGCCGGCAGCGCCGAGGCGCTGCTCAAGCTGCTGCAGGGCGCGCCGCGCGAGCTGGCGCTGGATGCCCAGCTGGTCGGCCTCAACCTGGCGGCGGAAGACTTCGATGAACTGGCCTGGCGCGGCGCTCGGCTGCTGCAACGCGGTGGCTGTGCCGACAGCGGCTTTGCCGCCGTGCTGCAGCAGACCGAGCCGCTGCCGCTGGGCGAAGGCCTGTGGTGGCTGCACAGTGAACGCGAGGTGCGCCAGCCGGGCCTGGCCTTCGTCACCCCACAGCAGCCACTGCGCTACCGCGACCAGCCGCTCACTGGCCTGTTCTGCCTGGCCAGCCTCGGCGCCGCCCACCAGGCCTTGCTCGAGCGCCTGTGCGAGGTGCTGATCGAGGGCCGTGGGCAGATGCTCTACCAGGCCACCAGCAGCCGCGCTGTGCTCGAAGTGCTCGGCGGCGAGGCGCCCGCCGACTGGCCCAGCGCCCGGGTGATGCTGGCCAACGCCCATGGCCTGCATGCGCGTCCGGCCAAGGTGCTGGCGCAGTTGGCCAAGGGCTTCGAGGGCGAGATCCGCATCCGCCTGCAAGACAGCGCCCAGACCGCCGTCTCGGTGAAGAGCCTGAGCAAGCTGCTGAGCCTCGGCGCTCGCCGTGGCCAGGTGCTGGAACTGATCGCCGAACCGGGCGTTGCCGCCGATGCCTTGCCGGTGCTGCTGGCCGCCATCGAGCAGGGGCTGGGCGAAGAGGTCGAGCCCTTGCCGCAAACGGCAGCAGTGGAGCCGCCACCCATCGAAACCCTCCAGGCCCCGGCGCCCGGCAGCACCCTGCAGGGTGTCGCGGCCGCGCCGGGCATCGCCAGCGGCCCGGCCCATGTGTGCGTCGAGCGCGAGATCGACTACCCGCTGCGCGGCGAGTCGCCCGGCCAGGAGCGCGCCAGGTTGCGAGCGGCCATCGACAAGGTGCACGCTGACCTGCAGGCCCTGGTGCAACGCAGCGACAAGGCCATCGGCGAAATCTTCGTCACCCACCAGGAAATGCTCGCCGACCCGGCCCTGACCGATGACGTGGAGGTGCGTCTGGCCCAGGGCGAGAGCGCCGCCGCCGCGTGGATGGCGGTGATCGAGAGCGCCGCCCGCCAGCAGGAGGCGCTGCACGACGCGCTGCTGGCCGAGCGCGCCGCCGACCTGCGGGATATCGGTCGCCGTGTGCTGGCCCAGTTGTGTGGCGTGCAGGCGGTGGTCGAGCCCGAGCAACCCTACGTGTTGGTGATGGCCGAGGTGGGCCCGTCCGATGTGGCGCGCCTGGACCCGGCGAGGGTCGCCGGCATCGTCACCGCCCAGGGCGGCGCCACCGCCCACAGCGCCATCGTCGCCCGAGCCCTGGGCATCCCGGCGGTGGTCGGTGCCGGGGCGGCAGTGCTGCTGCTGGAGAGCGGCACGCCGCTGTTGCTCGATGGCCAGCGCGGGCAGGTCGAGGTCGCGCCGCCCGAGGCCCGCTTGCAACAGGCGCTGGCCGAGCGCGATGCCCGTGAGCGGCGCTTGCAGATCGCCTGGGCCAACCGCCATGAGCCGGCCCTGACCCGTGACGGCCACGGCGTCGAAGTGTTCGCCAACATCGGCGAAAGCAGTGGCATCGACAAGGTAGTGGAGCAGGGCGCCGAAGGCGTCGGCCTGTTGCGCACCGAGCTGATTTTCATGGCCCACCCGCAACTGCCCGATGTGGCCATCCAGGAGGCCGAGTACCGCCGGGTGCTCGACGGCCTGGCCGGGCGCCCGCTGGTGGTGCGTACCCTTGATGTGGGCGGCGACAAGCCCTTGCCGTACTGGCCGATCGCCGCTGAAGAAAACCCGTTCCTCGGCGTGCGCGGCGTGCGTCTGACCCTGCAACGCCCGCAGGTGATGGAAGACCAGCTGCGGGCCCTGCTGCGCGCCGCGGACAATCGCCCGCTGCGCATCATGTTCCCGATGGTCGGCCAGCTCCATGAATGGCGCGCCGCCAAGGCCATGGTCGAGCGCCTGCGCCAGGAGATCCCGGTGGCCGACCTGCAGGTGGGCATCATGGTCGAGGTGCCGTCGGCCGCCTTGCTGGCGCCGCAGTTGGCCCGCGAGGTGGACTTCTTCAGCATCGGCACCAACGACCTGACCCAGTACACCCTGGCCATCGACCGTGGCCACCCGAGCCTCTCGGCCCAGGCCGATGGCCTGCACCCGGCGGTGCTCAACCTGATCGACATGACCGTGCGCGCCGCCCATGCCCAGGGCAAGTGGGTGGGCGTGTGCGGCGAACTGGCGGCCGATCCGCAGGCCGTTGCCGTGCTGCTGGGCCTGGACGTGGACGAACTGAGCGTCGCCGCCCGCAGCATCCCTGAAGTCAAGGCACTGGTGCGCCAGGCCGACCTTTCGACGGCCCGCGCCCTGGCGCGCGAGGCCCTGCAACAAGACAGCGCCGAGGCAGTCCGGACGCTGGTGGAGCGTTACTGATGGCCAAGATCCTCACCCTCACCCTCAACCCGGCGCTGGATATCACCATCAGCCTCGATCGCCTGCGCCCCGGCGCGGTCAACCGCAGCCAGGCCCAGCACAGCCATGCCGCCGGCAAGGGGCTGAACGTCGCCCAGGTGCTGGCCGACCTGGGCCACAGCGTGACCGTCGGCGGTTTTCTCGGGCTCGACAACCTGGCGCCGTTCGAGGCGCTGATTGCCTGGCGTGGGTTCGCCGACTGCTTCGTCCGTGTGCCCGGCGAGACCCGCAGCAACATCAAGCTGGTCGAGGCCGATGGCCAGGTCACCGATATCAACGGGCCGGGGCCGCAAGTCGACGAGGCCGCCCGCGATGCCTTGCTGCAACGTCTGGCCGAGGTGGCTCCGGGGCATGACGCCGTGGTGGTGGCCGGCAGCCTGCCGCGGGGCATCAGCCCCGAGTGGCTGCGCGAGCTGCTGCTGATGCTCAAGTCGCAGGGATTGAAGGTGGCCCTGGACAGCAGTGGCGAAGCCTTGCGCGCCGGCCTCGAGGCCGCGCCCTGGCTGGTCAAGCCCAACACCGAAGAGCTGGGCGAGGTGCTCGGGCTGCCCGTGCTTGACGCGGCCGGCCAGCGCGCTGCCGCGCAGCGCTTGCTGGCCAGCGGTGTCGAGCATGTGGTGGTGTCCCAGGGCGAGCAGGGTGTGACTTGGTTCGCCGCCGGCCTGGCGCTGCATGCGCAACCGTCGAAGGTGCGCATTGCCAGCACCGTCGGCGCCGGTGATTCGCTGGTCGCCGGCATGGTCCACGGTCTGCTCCAGGCCGAAGCGCCCGCCGCCACCTTGCGCCGCGCCACTGCCATCGCCGCCCAGGCGGTCACCCAGGTCGGCTTCGGCATCCACGATCGCGAGCAACTGGCCCGCCTGGAAGCCGCCGTGCACCTGGCAGAACAACAAGAAGAGGGCTGCTGATGAACATTGCCATTGTCACCGCCTGCCCCAACGGGCAGGTGTCTAGCGTGCTCAGCGCCCGCCTGTTGGCCGCTGCGGCCCAGCGTCGGGGCTGGAGCACCAGTGTCGAGGTGCAGGATGCCGAGCACCCCGAGCGTCGCCTGACCACGGCGCAGATTGCCGAGGCCGACTGGGTGCTGGTGGTCAGCACCGGGCCGGTGGACCTGGCGCGCTTCGCGGGCAAGCGCCTGTACCAGAGCACGCCGGCCCAGGCACTGGCAGATCGTGAGGAGTTTCTTGACGTAGCGGCCGCAGGGGCTCGGGTACACGAGTCGTCACCAGCACCGCAGGGCAGCGCGCCGAAAATCGTCGCGGTGACCGCCTGCCCGACCGGCGTGGCCCACACCTTCATGGCCGCCGAAGCGCTGCAACAGGCAGCGCAGGCCATGGGCTACCAGCTCACCGTGGAGACCCAGGGTTCGGTCGGGGCGCGTAATCCGCTGCCGGCCGAGGCCATCGCCGAGGCCGACGTGGTGCTGCTGGCCGCCGATATTGAAGTGCCGGCTGCGCGTTTCGCCGGCAAGCGCATCTACCGCTGCGGTACCGGCATCGCCCTCAAACAGGCCCGTGCCACGCTGGACAGGGCACTGGCCGAGGGCAAGGTGGAGGCTGCGGGGGATGCGCCTGGCGCGGTGCAGCAGGCCGAGAAGGCCGGCGTCTACAAGCACCTGCTGACCGGGGTGTCGTTCATGCTGCCGATGGTGGTGGCCGGCGGCTTGCTGATTGCCTTGTCGTTCGTGTTCGGCATCGAGGCCTACAAGGAGGCCGGCACGCTACCCGCCGCGCTGATGCAGATCGGCGGAGAGGCGGCGTTCAAGCTGATGGTGCCGCTGCTCGCTGGCTACATCGCCTGGTCCATCGCCGACCGTCCGGGGCTGGCGCCCGGGATGATCGGTGGCTTGCTGGCGAGCACGCTGGGGGCGGGGTTCATTGGTGGTATCGTCGCCGGCTTCCTGGCCGGCTATAGCGCCAAGGCCATTGCCCGTTGGGTGCGCTTGCCCAGTAGCCTCGACGCGCTCAAGCCGATCCTCATCATCCCACTGCTGGCCAGCCTGTTCACCGGCCTGGTGATGATCTATGTGGTCGGCCAGCCCGTGGCCGCCATGCTCGAAGGGCTGACCCATTTCCTCGACAGCATGGGCACCACCAACGCCATCCTGCTCGGGCTGCTGCTCGGCGGCATGATGTGCGTGGACTTGGGCGGGCCGATCAACAAGGCCGCCTATGCGTTCTCGGTGGGGCTGCTGGCGTCGTCGAGCTATGCGCCGATGGCCGCGACCATGGCCGCCGGCATGGTGCCGCCGATCGGCCTGGGCATTGCCACCTTCCTGGCCCGGCGCAAGTTCGCCCAGAGCGAGCGCGAGGCCGGCAAGGCCGCGCTGGCGCTGGGGCTGTGCTTCATTTCCGAAGGGGCGATTCCGTTCGCCGCCAAGGACCCGTTGCGGGTGATCCCGGCGAGCATCGCCGGTGGTGCGCTGACCGGGGCCTTATCGATGTACTTCGGCTGCAAGCTGATGGCGCCCCATGGCGGGCTGTTCGTGCTGCTGATCCCCAATGCGATCAACCATGCGCTGCTGTACCTGCTGGCGATCGTGGCCGGCAGCCTGCTGACGGCAGTGGTGTATGCCGTGATCAAGAAGAGCGAGCAGGTGGAGATGGTGGTGGCGCCGGTCAAGGGGTAGGTACGCCCACCCAGGCCCTGTGCTGTCCCTGTAGGAGCGGCCTTGTGTCGCGAAAGGGGCGCGAAGCGGCCCCGGCGATTGTTGCATGAACGCTGAAATCCAGGGGCCGCTTTGCGGCCCGATCGCGACACAAGGCCGCTCCTACAGAGAGGGCCGTCACCCCTGGGGCTTGCCCCGCAACGGATTCAGCAAATCACCCAGCCCGTTGTGGTCGATCTCATGCATCAACGCCAGCAACCCGCCCAGCTCCCCGGGCGGGAAGCCCTTGCGGGCGAACCATGCCAGGTAATCGCCGGGCAGGTCGGCGATGATCCGCCCCTGGTACTTGCCGAAGGGCATGGTGCGGGTGACCAGCAGTTGCAGGGATTCGGGTTTCATCGGGCATCGGCCTGTGGCAGGTGAAGCGCGGACCATACTGCAAACTGCACGACGACCCAAGCGGCGATCATGCAGAACGCCGTTTTCAGGCTTTCTATTTTTAATCTCAAGCTATTGATTTTAATGATTAATTTCATATCAATCAGCCTGGCACGAAGCCTGCTCCGGTAAAGGTGACTATCACCTGCCAAGGAGTTTGTTGCCATGAGCAATCCCAACAAAGACACGATCGATGTACTCAACGACCTGATCGAGTACAGCAAGGATGGTGAGAAAGGCTTCAAGACCTCCGCCGAGGATGTGAAGAATCCCCAGCTCAAAGCCTTCTTCGTGCAGCGCGCCAGCGAGTGCGCCAGTGCCGCGGCCGAGCTGCAGAGCGAAGTGCGCCGGCTGGGTGGCGATCCGGAAACCAGCACCAGTATCAGTGGCGACCTGCACCGTGGTTGGGTCAACCTCAAGTCGATGGTCACCGGCAAGGATGAAGAGGCGGTGCTCAACGAGGTGGAGCGTGGTGAAGACCATGCGCTCAAGGCCTACAAAGAGGCCCGTGAGAAGCTGGTCAAGCTGGGGCGCTCGGCCAATGACCAGAGCTATACGCTGGTGGAGAAGCAGCTGCAGGGTGTGCAGCGTAATCATGATCAGGTGAAAGCGCTGCGCAATGCTGCTCGCGCTCGGTCTTGAGATTCTTGGGGCCGCTTAGCGGCCCTTTTTGGAACAGCTTGTTTGACTGGAACATCGTGGGAGCGGGCTTGTCGGAACGCCGCACCGCCCGGATCACTGGCGAAGCCGGTGCCATCGAGTGCATCGCGGGGCAAGCCCGCTCCCACGCTAACCCAGTTGGATCAAAGAACTACATTCAATCCTCGGGCCCTTCCACCCGATTCCGGCCATTGGCCTTGGCGCGGTACAACGCCTCGTCCGCATCGGCCAGCAGCGCCGACAGATCCTGCGCGTTGCCCGGTACATGCAAGCCGATCCCCACGCTGACCGTCACTGACCGCTCGTCATCGCCAAACGGCGGCATCGCCTCGACGCTGGCGCGAATGCGCTCGGCCAGCAGCCGGGCGCCGGCCAGTTCGGTCTCCGGCAGCACCACCTGGAACTCCTCCCCGCCATAGCGCGCCGCCAGGTCCGCCGGGCGCCGGATACACAGCTCCAGGGTCGTGGCCACCTCGCGCAGCACATGGTCGCCGCCGGCATGGCCATGGCGCTGGTTGAACGCCTTGAAGTGATCCACATCCACCATCAGCACCGCCAGCGGCTTGCGGTTGCGCTGGGCGCGCGCCCATTCCTGGCGCAACACCTGGTCCAGGCGACGGCGGTTGGCAAGGCCCGTCAGGCTGTCGGTTGCGGCAAGCGTGGCCAGGCCTTGCT
This sequence comes from Pseudomonas sp. BW16M2, assembly GCF_014268865.1. Classification (NCBI taxonomy): domain Bacteria; kingdom Pseudomonadati; phylum Pseudomonadota; class Gammaproteobacteria; order Pseudomonadales; family Pseudomonadaceae; genus Pseudomonas; species Pseudomonas sp. BW16M2. The sequence goes on from NZ_JABWRI010000007.1 coordinate 65,407, forward strand.
CGGCATCGTGGCGGCGGCGCAATTCACGGCCCAGCAGCAGGGTCAGCCAGAGGATGCCGATGCACAGCACGCCGGTGGCCACGCTGACCACGATCGCGGTGCGGCGCCACGACTGGAACACCTCGTCGGCCGAGTGCGCCACCAGCACGATCAGCGGCAGGTCGGCAACCCGGGCGAAGGTGTAGAGGCGCTGGCCCTCGTACGCTGTCGAGCGGGCGGTGAAGCTGCCGCTGCGTTCTTCGAGGATGCGCTTGAAGTTGGGGCGTTCGCTGAAGCTGGTGCCGATCAACGGATCCTGCGGGCGGGTCGGCTGGCGTGCCAGCAGCTGGCCGTCGGTGTTGAGCAGGTTGATGCTGCTGTCCACGCCGATGTCCAGGCGCTGGAACAGTTCGTTGAAGTAGGACAGGCGCAGGGCCCCGGCGGCCAGGCCTTGGAATTCGCCGTTGGCGCCGGAGATGCGTCGGCTGAAGCTGATGCACCAGTCCAGGTTGCCCAGCCGCGCCTTGAACGGCGGGCTGATCAGCAGGCCCAGGCCCGGGCGGTCGCGGTGGGCCTGGAAGGCCACGGTGTCGGCGAAGTTGGCCTGGCGCGGCACCGCGCTGGTGGAGTCGCCAAGCACGTCGCCCTTGGCGTCGAGCCAGAGGATGTCGCCGCGCACCGGGGCGGAGAAGGCCTGGTTGAAGAGGATCTGCTGGCGCAGCTTGGCGGGCACGTTGAGCAGCTCGGGGTGCTGCACGGCCCAGATCAGGCCCTTGAGCGACTGGTCGTAGAGTTCGACGTTGCGCAGGATATCGCTTTCGATCAACTGCACGATGTTGCTCGAAGAGCGCATTTCCGATTGCTCGACGCTGTCGCGCTCGCGGGCCAGCAGGTAGCTGACGATGGCCACGATGGCGAGCACGGCAAGGCAGCTGCCCAGGTTGAGGACCAGCTCGGGGTGCGACTTGTACAGGGCGGATCGTGGTGATCGGGTGGGCAACGTCATGCTCGCAACTGCATAAGCCCCGGGATCCATGGGGAGTGGGCCGGAAAGCGGCGGCGGTATTTTAGGCAAGGCGGGATTGTCGGACAAGATCAAAGCTGATTTGGCCGACGGAAATGATTCAGTAGGCCCATCGCGGGGCAAGCCCGCTCCCACCATTCGGCAGGGCCAGGGCCAGGGCCAGGGCTAGGACCAGGACCATGGTCGTGGGAGCGGGCTTGCCCCGCGATGGGGTGTACGACATTTCCGAATCTGAAACCAAATGCTTCAGTTGGGCTGAGCTTGGGACCTATCCTACGCGTCTGCCGGAAGGGTCTGGATAGGCCGGGAAATACATCAGGGCTAAGGTCGTCGGGTCGCCAGATTTGGTGACCGGGTGTGAGAACCTGACGATATGTCTTTCGGCCACTTCAATGGCAGCCGTGTTCGGGCAGACCTCTGGTCTGGCCGGGTTTCATGTCCTCGGTTTCTCACCCCGTGCACGGTTGCCACCTAATCCCGTGAGAAAGGTTCAAGTGGCGATTTCTTCAATCGACATGAGCGATTCGGAATGAAAAAGCTAGTACCTGACCCCCCCATCCCTTACATCTCCATCATCGACCACCTGCCGCTGGCCGAAGTCTGGGAGCATGCCGCCGTCCTGATGACCATGATGACTCGCACCTGCGATGTCTACATGGCCTTTCCCGTGGATGAGCGTCCCGAGATCCTGGTGGATAACATATCCATCCTCAGCCGGTTGCTGAGCTGTTTGATGGCCCACGCCAGGTCGCTGGAGGTGCAGCCATGAGCGAGCAGCCCGAACCTTGTACCACTGCCGGCGTTTCGACGTTCCTGGAGTGTTTTCGTGTTGAACCCGATGTGCCTTTCAGCCTGGCGTTCAACGAGTTGTCGGTGCTGCAGGGTTGCATTCTGCACCTGACCACCGAGGCGGAAATGGAAGGGGATTTGAAAGCGGGGAGTGCGGCGCGGATCCTCAGCGCCATGGCCAAGGCGTTGATCAATGACCTGGAGATTGGCTTGCCCCGCGATCGGTTCCGGATCAGAACACGTTCAACGGATAATCCACGATCACGCGGAATTCGTCATTGTCCTGGATGTCCGAGTACGCCGCGTTGGCCCGGTGCGTGGCATAGCGCAGCAGCACCGACAGGTCCTTCAGCTGGCCTTGCTGGAACACGTACTTCACGTCGAAGTCGCGCTCCCAGTGCCGGGCATTCTCGCCGTCGGCGTTATAGAAGGCGTAGTACTGGGTGTCCTGGCTGGCCTTGGTCAGGTCGGCCTTGCCGCGCGAGTACGACAGCGAGGTGCTCAGGCCCGGCATGCCGAGGCCGGCGAAGTCATAGTCGTACTGCAGCTTCCAGGAGCGCTCGTTCGGCGCGTTGAAGTCCGAGTACATGCGCGAGTTGTCGAGGAAGATGCTGTCGCCCAGGTTGATGTAGTCGAACGGCGTGTCGCCGTTGACCCGCTGGTAGGCTGCGGTGACGCTGTGGTACCCGGCGGCCACGGTGAAGTGCACGCTCCAGGTGTTGTTGTCGATGTCGCCCAGCTTCGACTGGCCGGTGTCCTGGGTGTGGTAGAAGTGCACGCCTGGGTTCAGGCTGACCAGGTCGTTGACCTGGTAGGTGTAGTCGAAATCGGCGTAGTACTGGTTCCAGATGTCCTTCAGCTCGGCGGCGTAGACGTTGGCGGTAACGCCTTCGGTGCCGCTCCACGACGCGCCGGCCCAGCTCAGGTTCTGGCTGTCCTGCTCGGTGGTCTGCTGGCTGTAGTAGGTGTTGATGCGGCGGTGGCCGCTCTGGTTGTACGGCTTGGTGAAGCTGACCTTGCCGCCTTCGAGCATCAGCCCGTCGATGCTGCGGTTGGTCACGGCGACGCCGCGGAAGGTCTGCGGCAGCATGCGGCTTTCGCCACCGGCGATCACCGGGTTGGTGAGGAACAGGTCACCGGCCTTGAACTCGGTGTCGAAGCCCTTGAGCTTGATCGCGCCGCCGGCGGTGGAGAACGAATGCGGCGCCGCGCCCAGGCTGCCATCGTCCTTGACGTGGCTTGGCAGGATCGAGGTGCCGGCGTGGCCGCCACCACCGTCCAGCTTAAGGCCCAGGATGGCGTGGGCGTCCAGGCCGAAGCCGATCACGCCGGGGGTGTAGCCGGACTCGAAGCGCGCCACGGCGCCCTGGCCCCATTCGCGATTGTCACGCTGCTCGCGGTTGAGCTGGTTACGGTTGAAGTAGGCATTTCTGAAATGCAGGTTCAGCGTGGACCCCTCGATGAAGCCATCAGCCTTGTCTTCATCGGCCTGTGCGGCCATGGGCATCGTTGCGGCCAATGCAACGAACAACGGGGTGAAACGAAACGCAAAAGACACCGGTACAAACTCCTTTGGTCAAGCGATGGGGCAGTTTTTTATTGTCGTGTCTGCAAGTTCTTATTAGAGACGTAACAGCCAGGCTGATATTTTCGACGCATAAAAAAAGCCGCTGAAAGGCAGCGGCTTTGAAAGGCTAACATATCGTCACGGGCACTGCCCATGGTGTAGCCAAGGGAAAACTGGAAACCGGCGCGGGGCCGATCAGCTGTCGGCATCGGTGTCGACAGAGACTTTGGAAGCGGTCTGCCGTGCGTCTTTTACCGCATCGGCCTGTTGCGCGGCGTAGGCTTCGCGAGCCTCCTGGTGAACCGCGGCAAATTCTGCGTTACGGGCGACGAAGGCCGGGGATTCTTCTGCCATGGCCAGGGGCGACAACAACAGGGAAGACAGGACGAACACGCTGGCAATACCCATACTGTTGGACATTTGATGCAACCTTCTTGCGGGGCAAGTGCTAATGGAGACAGGGCTAAAGTTAGTCCTGTAAACAGCGAGGAAACAGAGGCTGTTTAGATAAGCACTGTTGCGCAAAAAGTAATGATCACAGCAAAAACACTCAGACTTTTACCGCAAACCCGCGTAGTTGAGCGTTCGGCAAGTTGATACCGAAGGTATTGGCCCCGGCTTCGCTGTGCACGAAAACACTGCCGCCGTGCATCAGGGCGATCGCCTTGACGATGGCCAGGCCCAGTCCGTGGTTGCCGCCGCCGCTGTTGGCGCGGGCCGCATCCACCCGGTAGAAGCGCTCGAACAGCATCGGCAGGTGCTCGTCGGCAATTGCCGGTCCTGGGTTGCTTACGGCGATGCTGACCTGTTCCTCGCCCGCCTCGATGCGCACCTGGATCACCTGGTGCGGCGCGGTGTGCTGCACGGCGTTGTTTAGCAGGTTGATCAGTGCCCGGCGCAGCTGGGCCTTTTCGAAGCAGGCTTGGGCGTCGCCGCTGACGCTGACGCTGACCTGGGCGTCCTCGAGGATGTAGTCGAGGTAGTCGAGGGTGGTGGCCACTTCCTCGGCCAGCGAGGCGCTGGTCAGCGAGGTGGCCTTGCTACCCTGGTCGGCGCTGGCCAGGAACAGCATGTCGTTGATGATGCTGCGCAGCCGCTCCAGCTCCTCGAGGTTCGATTGCAGCACCTCGAAGTAGTGCTCGGCGCTGCGCCCACGGGTCAGGGCGACCTGGGTCTGGCCGATCAGGTTGGTCAGCGGCGAGCGCAGTTCGTGGGCGACGTCGGCGTTGAAGGCCTCGAGTTGCGAATAGGCCTGGCTGACCCGGTCGAGGGCGGCGTTGAAGGCACCGGCGAACTGCGCCAGCTCCGGCGGCAGGTCGCGGGTCTGCAGGCGGCCGTCCAGGCGTGGCGGGGCCAGGGCCTGGGCTTCGTCCGACAGCGCCAGCAGGGGCCTGAGGCCGATGCGCGCGACCCAGTAGCCGAGCAGCGAGGCCAGCAGCACGCCGAAGGCGGCCAGGCCGACGATGGCCACCAGCAGGCTGTGCTGGGCCTGCCAGAAAGTCTCGGTGTCGATGCCGATCAGAAAGCGCAGCGGCGGGCGCTCACCCAGCGCCGGCAGTTCGCTGACCAGCACCTTGTACGGGTAGGGGCTGTCGCTCAGGCGCAGGTCGCGCATGCCCGGCGCGCCCTCGGCGAAGCCGCGCACCTGCTCGGTGGGATGGCCGTACTCGAAGGCCGGGTTGCTGCTCACCACCCAGAAGCGGATGCGTCGGTCTTCCTCGCTGAGCAGGTTGAGCTTGTTGTTGATCTTGGCCCAGTGCTCGGGGGTGCCGTAGCGGTTGAGGGTGGATTCGAGCACGCTGAAGCGCGCGTCCAGTTCGGCGGCTGGCAGCAGGTCGAGGCTGCGGTCGACCTGGCGGTACAGGGCGCTGCCGATCAGCACGAACACGGCCAGGGCCACCAGGGTGAACAGGGCCGAGAGGCGCAGGGCGATGGAGTTGCCGGGTTTGGCACGCAAGAGGTTCATGTCCGATTGCCCGTCGGAGGTTCGTGGGAGCGGGCTTGCCCCGCGAACACCGGCCAAGCCGGTGCCATCCACCGCAGCGTCTGCATCGCGGGGCAAGCCCGCTCCCACGCCATGTACGTAGTGAGCGCGATATCGCGCAGCTTATCCACGGTGCTCCAGGACATAACCCATGCCTCGAATGGTATGCAGCAGCTTGTTGTCGAACGGCCCGTCGAGCTTGGCGCGCAGGCGCTTGATGGCCACCTCGACGACATTGGCGTCGCTGTCGAAGTTGATGTCCCAGACCAGCTCGGCGATGGCGGTCTTGGACAGGATCTCGCCCTGGCGCCGGGCCAGCACGCTGAGCAGCGAGAACTCCTTGGCGGTCAGGTCCAGGCGCGATCCCGCGCGGGTAGCCTTGCGCGCCATCAGGTCGATCCACAGGTCGGCCACCTGGATCTGCAACGGTTCATGAATGGCGCTGCGCCGGGTCAGGGCCTGCAGGCGGGCGACCAGTTCAAGGAACGAGAACGGCTTGCCCAGGTAGTCGTCGGCGCCTTCGCGCAGGCCATGGATACGGTCCTCGACCCGCTCGCGGGCGGTGAGCATGATCACCGGCGTCTGCTTGCGCGCCCGCAGTGCGCGCAACACGCCATAGCCATCCAGGCCCGGCAGCATCACGTCGAGCACGATCACCGCGTAGTCGCCTTCCAGGGCCAGGTGCAGACCGTCGATGCCGTCGCGGGCCAGGTCGACGGTGAAACCCTGTTCGGTGAGGCCGCGATGCAGGTAGTCGGCGGTTTTCTCTTCGTCTTCGATGATCAGCACACGCATGGTCTTGTCTCAACTGGCGATCGGCGCGGGGGCGGCAGCGGCCCGGCGGCGGTGGAACAGGCGCTCCAGGGCCAAGTATATGACCGGGGTGGTGAACAGCGTCAGCGCCTGGCTCACCAGCAGGCCGCCGACCACGGCGATGCCCAGCGGCTGGCGCAGTTCGGCGCCGGTGCCGAAGCCGAACATCAGCGGCACCGCGCCGAGCAGCGCGGCCAGGGTAGTCATGATGATCGGACGGAAGCGCACCAGGCATGCCTGGCGGATCGCCTGCTCGGGCGTCATGCCCTGGTGGCGCTGGGCGTCGAGGGCGAAGTCGATGAGCAGGATGCCGTTCTTCTTGACGATGCCGATCAGCAGCACCACGCCGATCAGGCCCATGATGGTGAAGTCCTGGCCCATCAGCCACAGCAGGATCAGCGCGCCCAGGCCCGCCGAGGGCAGGGTGGAGATGATGGTCAGCGGGTGCACGAAGCTCTCGTAGAGCACGCCGAGGATGATGTACACCGCCACCAGCGCGGCGAGGATCAGGTACGGCTGGCTCGACAGCGAGCTCTGGAACGCCTGGGCCGCGCCCTGGAAGTTGCCGGCGATGGAGTCGGGCATGCCCAGCTCGCGCTGGGTGCGTTCGAGGATCTGCACCGCATCGCCCAGGGCTACGCCGGGGGCCAGGTTGAACGACAGGTTGGCCGCCGGGAACAGGCCGTCATGGCTGATCGACAGGGGGCCGGTGCTGGGCGGCGCGACATGGGCCAGGGCCGACAGCGGCACCATCTCGCCGGACAGCGGCGAGCGCAGGTAGAAGTAGTTGAGGCTCTCGGCCTTGCCGCGCTGGCGGGCGTCCAGTTCGAGGATCACCTTGTACTGGTTGGTCTCGGTCTGGAACTCGCTGATCTGGCGCTGGCCGAAGGCGTCGTACAGCGCCTGGTCGACGTCGGTGGTGGTCAGGCCGAAGCGCGCTGCGGCCTGGCGGTCGATGTCGATGCGGGTGACGCTGGCGCCCAGTTGCAGGTCGTTGGACAGGTCGCGGAACGCCGGATTTTCGCGCAGGCGCTCGGTCAGGCGCTGGGTCCACAGGTTCAGGGCCACGCCGTCGTTGCTCTTGAGCACGTACTGGTACTGGGTGCGCGAGGGGCCGGAGCTGAGGTTGATATCCTGCCCGGCGCGCAGGTAGAGGACGATGCCGGGGATCTGCATCAGTTTCGGGCGCATGCGGTCGATCCATTCACTGGCCGAGACGTCGCGTTCGCCACGGGGCTTGAGGGAAATCCAGAAGCGACCGTTGGCGATGGTCTGGTTGCTGCCGGTGACGCCGACCGAGTGGGAGAAGGCGCGCACCGCAGGGTCGGCCTCGATGATCTTCGCCAGGGCCTGGTGTTTCTCGATCATGGCCGGGTAGGAGACATCCGCCGCCGCCTCGGTGGTGCCGAGGATGAAACCGGTGTCCTGCAACGGGAAGAAGCCCTTGGGGATGGCCACGTAGCCGGCCACCGCCAGCGCCAGGGTCAGGCCGAACACGCCGAGGGTGATGCGCCGGTGCGCCAGGGCCCGGTCCAGGCCCTTTTCGTACCAGCGCACCAGGCGCTGGCCGAGGCCACCGTGCTGCTCCTCGGGCGGGCGGCGCATGCACAGCGCGGCCAGGGTCGGTGCCAGGGTCAGCGAGACCACCACCGAAATCAGGATGGTCGCGGTGGCGGTCAGGGCGAATTCCTTGAACAGCCGACCGACCACGCCGCCCATGAACAGCAGCGGGATGAACGCGGCGATCAGCGAGAAGCTGATCGACACCACGGTGAAGCCGATCTCGCCGGCGCCCTTGAGCGCGGCGGTGCGGATGTCGTCGCCGGCCTCCAGGTGGCGGTGGATGTTCTCCACCACGACGATGGCGTCATCCACCACGAAGCCCACGGCGATGACGATGGCCACCAGGGTGAGGTTGTTGAGGCTGAAGCCGAACACGTACATCAGCGCGCAAGTGGCGATCAGCGACACGCCGAGCACGCTGGAGACGATGAAGGTCGCCGACCACTGGCGCAGGAACAGCGCCATCACCCCGATCACCAGGGCCACGGCAATCATCAGGGTCAGCTCCACCTCGTGCAGCGAGGCGCGGATGGTCTGGGTGCGGTCCTGCAGCACCGAGACATCGACCGCCGCCGGCAGCATCTCCTGCAGGCGCGGCAGGGCGTCGAGCACCCGGTCCACGGTGTCGACGATGTTGGCGCCGGGCTGGCGGAAGATCACCAGGTTGAGCCCCGGCCGGTCGCCGGACCAGGCCTTCACGTAGGCGTTCTCGGCGCCATCGATCACCTTGGCCACATCGGCCAGGTGCACCGGCGCGCCGTTACGGTAGCTGACGATCAGTTTGGCGTAGTCCTCGGGGTGGAACAGCTGGTCGTTGGCGGCAAGGGTCGACACGCTGTGCTCGCCATACAACGCGCCCTTGGCCAGGTTGAGGCTGGTCTGCTGGATGGCCAGGCGGATATCGGCCAGGGTCAGGCCGATGGCGGCGAGCTTCTCGGGCTGGGCCTGCACGCGGATGGCCGGGCGCAGCTGGCCGGTGATGTTGATCAGGCCGACCCCGTCGATTTGGCTGAGCTGGCGGGCCAGCAGGGTCTCGGCGTAGTCGCTGAGCTCATTGCCGGGCATCTGCGTCGAGCTGACGGTGAGGATCAGCACCGGGCTGTCGGCCGGGTTGACCTTGCGCCAGGTCGGCGGGCTGGGCATGTCCTGGGGCAGGCGCGCGGTGGCGGTGTTGATCGCCGCCTGGACTTCCTGGGCGGCGGTGTCGATGTTCTTGTCGAGGGTGAACTGCAGGATCAGGTTGGTCGAGCCCAGGGCGCTGCTGCTGGTCATCTGGGTCATGCCGGGGATGGCGCTGAACTGCACCTCCAGGGGCGTCGCCACCGACGAGGCCATGGTTTCCGGGCTGGCGCCGGGCAGCTGGGCGGTGACCTGGATGGTCGGGAAGTCGGCCTCGGGCAGGGGCGCCACCGGCAGGCGCGGGAAGGCGATGGCGCCCAGCAGCACCAGGGCGAAGGTCAGCAGCAGGGTGGCGATGGGGTGGTCGATGCACCAGGCCGAGACGCCGTTGCGGGTGTTCATGGCTGGCTCCTGCGGTCGGCCATCTCCGCCGGGGCGGGGGCGTCGGGCGTGACCTCGACGGTGCTGCCGGGCTTGAGCCGCGACTGGCCGTCCAGCACCAGGCGGTCGCCGGCCTTGACCCCGGCGATGACGTTCAGCGTGCTGTCCTGGTACACCACCTTGACCGGCACGGCGCTGACCTTGTCGCCGTCCAGGCGATAGACGAAGTGGCCGTCGATGCTGCGTTGCACCACCGGTGGCGGCACCACCAGGGCGTCCTCGTCCACCGCCGTGCGCAGGCGTACCGTGACCAGTTGGCCGGGCCACAGGCGGCCGTCCTTGTTGTCGAACTCGGCCTTGACCCGCACCGTGCCGGTGGTGGCCGAGACCTGGTTGTCGATCAGCATCAGGTGGCCCCTGGCGAGCAGGCTGCGTTCACCGTCGGCGTCCATGTACGCCTCGACCTCGGCGGCGGTGGGCGATTTCAGTAAGCCCTGCAGAACGGGGAGCTGCTGCTGAGGCAGGGCGAACTCCACGGCTATCGGGTCGATCTGGGTGACGCTGAACAGGCTCTGGGTGTCGCTGGTGCGCACCAGGTTGCCGGGGTCGACGTTGCGGATGCCGACGCGACCGGTGACCGGCGAGCGGATCTGCGTGTAGCTGAGCTGCACCGCGGCATTGTCGATGGCCGCCTGGTTGCCCTTGAGGGTTGCCTGCAACTGGTTCACCAGGGCCTGCTGCTGGTCGAGGGTCTGCTTCGACACGCCGTCGTCGGTGCTCAGCAGCTGGTAGCGCTTGAGGTTGACGTTGCCCACCTGCAACTGCGCCTGGGTCTGGCCGAGCTGGGCACGGGCCTGGTCCAGGTTCGCGCGGATCGCCCGGTCGTCGAGGGTGGCCAGCAGGTCGCCCTGGCTGACCCACTGGCCTTCCTTGACCAGCACCTGGGTCAGCACGCCCTCGACCTGGGGGCGGACCTCGACGCTGTGCAGCGACAGTACCGAGCCGATGGCGCTGAGGTAGCGAGGCACGTCCTGCTGGGTCACCGCGACCACCCGCACCGGGATCGCGCTGGCGGTGCGGCTGGCCGGGGCCTCTTGGCGTACACCCAGCCAAGTGCCAACGGCGGCCAGCAGGACCAGGGCCAGGGCGGCGAGAACGAGGGAGCGGGACGGACGTCGCATCGGGGCGGGCACCTTGACCAAGGGGCTGGGAAAAAGATTCGGCTATTGCAGGGTTATAGCGCGCCGACCGGGTCGGCAGCGTGACGCCTGGCTGTCACGGCTGTCAGTTTCGGCGGGTTGATGGCCAAGTGCCAATATCCTGCCATGGATCAATATTGCACCGACGTTTGCCCCTACAGTCGTACGCCCTGCCGATTTCCCGTACAACAACGAGAGCCTCCGATGAAGTGCAATATGCCTGTTACCGGTCGCGAAGTGGATTACCCCGGCGACGCCAACATCCTGTCCACCACCGACCTGGACAGCCGCATCACCTATGCCAACGACGATTTCCTGCGGGTCAGCGGATTCTCCCGCGAGGAACTGCTGGGCAACGCCCATCACATTGTCCGCCATCCCGACATGCCGCCCCAGGCGTTTGCCCAGATGTGGCAGGCACTCAAGGCCGGTCGTTCGTGGATGGGGCTGGTGAAGAACCGCTGCAAGAACGGCGACCACTACTGGGTGAGCGCCTTCGTCTCGCCGATCAGCAGCGGCGGGCAGGCGCTGGAGTACCAGTCGGTGCGGACCAAGCCCGGGGCCGAGCAGGTCGCGGCGGCCGAGCGCTGCTATGCGCGTCTGCGCGAAGGCCGGCGTGGCTGGCGCGAGCGCTTGCCGGTGCTGGAGTTGGGTTCGCGCTTGTCGTTGGCGGTCGGTGCCGTGCTGGCGTTGGTGCTGGGGGCCGGGCAGTGGTGGCTGGGGGCGCCGCTGCTGGAATCGCTGGTAGAAGTGGCGGCGGCGGCAGGCCTTAGCAGTCTGGCGATCCTGGCACTGCTACGCCCCTACGAGCGGCTGCGCCAGCAGGCCCAGGCGATCGCTGACAACCCACTGAGCCAGCAGTTGTACACCGGCCGGGGTGATGGCCTGGGGCAGATCGAGTTCGCCATGCGCATGCTCAAGGCGCAGCTGGGGGCGGTGGTCGGGCGCATCGGCGACACCTCGTCACGTCTGGCCGGGCATTCCGGCTCGCTGGTCGAGGCCTTGCACAGCAGTCACGCCAACAGCCTGGAGCAGCAGAGCGAAGCCGACCAGGTGGCCACCGCGATCCACCAGATGAGCGCCAGCGTCGCCCAGGTGGCCAGCAGCGCGCAGATGGCGGCGATGGCCGCCGACCAGGCCGAGGACGAGACCCAGTCCGGCCACCAGTTGGTCGACCGCAACCGCTGCGCGATCCAGGACCTGGCCGGCTCGCTGGTCGAGGCCAGCGAGGTGATCCATCAGCTGGAGAACCACAGTAGCGAGATCTCCGGGGTGCTCGATGTGATTCGCGGCATCGCCGAGCAGACCAACCTGCTGGCGCTCAACGCCGCCATCGAGGCGGCGCGGGCCGGCGATCAGGGGCGTGGCTTCGCGGTGGTCGCCGACGAGGTGCGCGGCCTGGCCCAGCGCACCGCGCAGTCCACCCACGATATCCAGCGCATGATCGCCGCCCTGCAGGACGGCGCCCGCGCGGCGGTGCAGGTGATGCAGCAGAGCAGCGCCCATGCCGGGCACAGTGTCGAGCAGGCGCAGCTGGCCAGCGATGCGCTGGACAGCATCAGCGTGCGGGTCAACCAGATCAACGAGATGAGCCTGCAGATCGCCGCGGCGGTGGAGCAGCAGAGCCAGGTCAGCGAGAACATCAACCGCAACATCACCAGCATTCGCCAGGCCAGCGAGGCGACGGTCAGTGTCGGGCAGCGCAGCCATAGCAGCGCCAGTGACGTGGCGGACCTGGCCAAGGACCTGCGGCGACTGGCGGATGAGTTCTGGCGGCGGTGTCAGTGATTGACTGAGTTGTCAGTGCCGGCCCTATCGCGGGGCAAGCCCGCTCCCACAATGTTGGCCTCGAAGCCTCGAAGGGGCCGGGCGTGGGAGCGGGCTTGCCCCGCGATTGGACCTAGCTAGAAACCGATGAACGCGTAGTAGACCGGCGCTTCGCCCGTCACCTGCAGGCGGTGATCCTGTAGCTCGGTCGCAAGCGCCTCGTCCTGCACATGCACCACCCACGGCCCATCGACCGCTGTTGGCGACTGTTCCAGCACCGCAGCGAACGCTGCCATGTCCGGCAGCCACGCGGTAAACCCGTTGCCCTTCAGCGCGCTGGTGGTCATCCCCAGCGCCTGGCAGATCGCCACCTTGGCGGCGATATCGTCGCGGTCCGCCTGGCGCGAGGCCTCGATCAAGGCGCGCAGCCCCTCATCCACTGGCAGGCTGCCATGAATCAGCTCAGGCCCTTGTTCCCAAGCCTCGGGCGGGCAGTCCTTGTTTTCCGGCCGCAGCGGCAGGTGTGGGTTGATTTCCGCCGGGTAGATGCGACAGACCAGCGGCCGGCTTTCATAGATGCCGCACAGGTCGTTGTCGTCAAGGTTGCGGCAGCGCCCCGGGTTGAAGGCGGCGAAGGTGACCGATACGTGTAACTGCCCAGCGCCACAGGGCACCGGGAACGAGCGGCGCAGCACATGCTCGCGCTGGTCCGCCAGCATGCCAGGGCCATCGGCAATGAACCCTTCGATCAGCACCACCACCTGGCCGCCGGAAGCCGCCCACTGGCGGGCCTCGGCAAGCGTCAGCGGCACATGATGGCCCGTGCAGCATTTACCGCAGCCGGTGCAGGCGAAGCGAATACTGTCGCTCATCGCTTGCCGGCTTCCCATTCGCTGGTGAAGGCTTGCTGGCGTTGGCGGTCGTAAAGGCACAGCTCGGTACCGGTGCGGTTCTGCATGTGCTTCTGGGGGTAGGTGCCCTCGATCAGCAGCGCGCTGTAACCGACCTGGTCGTCGAACTCGGCGGGTTTGCCCAGGGCGTGGGCATCCTTGAACTGGCTGGCGGCCAGGCAGGCCTTGAGCATGTGCTGGCGCTGGTCGCTCCAGGCTTGTGGCGTCGAAGCTTGGGCGGAAACGGTTAGTAACGAAAGGCTAAGCAGTATCGAACGTAGCATGGGGCATGACCTCAACAAGAGAGGGAATTATGCCTTCCCATTGGCGCAACGCAAATTGCGAATTTTCCTACATTTTTAGCGGAAATCTGAAACTTTATTAGCAACCATTGCTCGCGCTGGAAAGAGGATGATTCGTGGCTATACCTGTAGGGATTCGAAAGCCAATGGGTAACTGTGAGGTCATGGAATGCGTTTCGAGGGATCATTCGCGCAGTTGAAGGAGCGCCTGGAAGTATTGGCGCAGGTTGGATCATGGAAAGAACTTAACCCGAACCAGTATGAATTTCGCGCCCGTAGCGGTGGTGTGATGTCTTGGTATCCGGGCACGGGTGAACTGAGTTTTCAGGGGAAGCCGGAGTCGTCCCGGGAACTGGAGCAATTGGTAAGAGGGGTACTGTCACAGGCGGGTGTGGCTCTGTCTGACGCCAGGCCGCTCATGGAGAACCTTGCGCACGCTCCTGAAGTTATGAATATGTCCTTCCTGGATGATTCCTATGCGGATTCCGAGCTGGTTCTTGGACTTGTCGGGGCACTGGGAACTGACCTGAAAGTGGTGTGCCAAATAGTCGAGGAACGGCTCAAGGCGTTTCGCTATACCTCACACGTCATTCGTATATCCACTGATGTTATTGCAAAGATCGGGAACGTTCCGGATACCCAGGATCGCGCTGAGCGTATCGACAGGTACATGTGTGAAGGTAATCGGTTAAGGGAGGCGTCTGGAGATAATTCGATACTGGCGTTGGGCGCTGCTGTCGCCATCAGCCAATTGAGAGCTCAGGAGAGTCAGGCGGAGCCTGGTCGAAATGCCTATCTGATCAACTCTCTGAAAACACCGTTTGAGGTGCAGCGATTACGTAAGATCTATGCCGGGGGCTTCTTCCTGATCGGGGTGCATGCGGACCATGAACGTAGAAGTCGCTATCTTCTCGATGACTTACGATTGACCGAGGAGCAGGCGGCGGATCTGATTTCACGAGATGAAAACGAAAAGGAGGCCTGCGGGCAGCACACCCGCGACACCTATCATTTGTCTGACTTCTTTGTCAGCTATGACGGGAATCTTGATGCCCTCAAGAATCAGGTCTGGCGGATTCTGGATCTGTTGTTCGGAAAACCCTACGTTACCCCCACCTTCGATGAGTATGCGATGTTCATGGCTTTTTCTGCCTCACTGAGGTCCGCTGATCTGTCGCGTCAGGTCGGTGCTGTACTGACCAAGCACGATTGCATCATCGCAACAGGGGCTAACGATGTACCCAAGGCAGGAGGCGGTCTGTACTGGCCTAGCAAGAATGATGCTCATGAAATTGTGGATGAGGAGGATGGAAGGGACTACAAGCGAGGCGAGGATTCCAATGCCATACAAAAAAAGGAAATAATAGAAAATATTATTCGTTCACTGCCCGAACATTGTCGGGATGAAGTGGCGCCCTTGATAAGAGATAGTGGAATAAAAGATATCACCGAGTATGGCCGGGTTGTTCATGCGGAAATGGAAGCGCTGTTGTCATCTTCACGGATGGGGGTAAGTGCGGTCGATAGCACGTTGTATTGCACCACCTACCCTTGCCATAACTGCGCGAAGCACATCATCGCCGCGGGTGTTGATCGTGTGGTGTATGTCGAGCCCTATCCAAAGAGTAAAGCGCAGAAATTTCATTCGGACTCGATTTCCCTGGAGCGGTCGCGTAAAGGGGTATTTTTTGATGCCTTCATCGGCGTTGGACCAAGAAGTTTCTTTGATCTGTTTTCCATGAATCTGGGCAGTGGCTACGCTGTCATACGTAAGACCGAGGATGGTCAAGCGGTTGACTGGACTGCAGCAAATGCTAAATTGCGAACCCAGATGCAGCCTTGCTCATATATCGATCGCGAATATATGGCCGGGTATACTTTGTCAACGTACTTGTAGGGTGATTCCGATGAGCGGAAGTAAAGAGGAATTTCTTCGTTATCTCGATGAGTGCCGCGAAAAGGTCCAGCAATGGCCGGTCTGGAAGCGAGAGGCTGTAAAGGCTCCGAACCGAGAGCCAGTTGTTTTCAGGGAGGCTTCGCAGACCCGCCCTCAGTCGACGAATAGCCGCTGAAACCTCAGAGCCATGCACTCGCATGGCTCTTCACGCTCTGGCTTTCAGCGCTCTTCGAACACCACCGCCCGCGCCGCCGTCACCAGGCAGTTGGTCAGCTCCGGCGAGGAGAACTTGGTCAGGATCGCATTGGCCCCCGCCAGCTTGGCCTTGTCGCCGCTCATCGCACTGTCCAGCGAGGTGTGCAGCAGGATGTACAGATGCTGGAAATCCGGGGTTTCGCGCAGAGTACGGGTGAAGGCGAAGCCATCCATCTCGGACATCTCGATGTCGGAGACAATGATGTTGATCTCCCTGTCGGTGCCTTGCAGCTCCAGCAAAACGTTGATCGCATCCTTGGCACTGCGCGCGGTATGGCATTCGATGCCGAGGTTGCGCAGGGTGTGCACCGACTGCTGCAGCGCGACCTGGCTGTCGTCCACCACCAGGATGTTGGCGGCGGCCAGCAGGCTGGCGTCCTCTTCGCTGACTTCGCCCGGGTGCGGCTCGTGCTGCGGCGGGGCGATGCCGTGGATGACCTTCTCGATGTCCAGCACCTGCACCAGGGTGTTGTCGACCCGGGTCACGCCGGTGATGAACGAGCGGTTGCCCGAGCCGTAGGGCGGCGGCTTGATGTCGGTGCTCAGGCAATGGACGATGCGGCTCACCGCCTGCACGTGCAGGCCTTGGCGCGAACGGCTGATCTCGGTGACGATCAGGCAGCCGCCGTCTGGGTCGGCCAGGGGCATTTCGCCGATGGCGCGGGACAGGTCGATCACCGACAGCGAGTTGCCGCGCAGGGTGGCGACGCCTTTGACGTGTGGGTGGGCCTCCGGCAGCTTGGTCAGCGGCGGGCAGGGGATGATCTCGCTGACCTTGAGCAGGTTGATTGCCATCAGCTTGCCGCTGCGCAGGGTGAACAGCAGCAGGGACAATGAGTCCGCGCGGGCTTTTTGCGTGGCCATGGGCAACCTTCGGTTCGAAATGGTGGAGGATGCCGGGTTATCGGCTTTTTGGCGTCAGGCTTTAGCTTAGTTTGCTATTTGCAATCCATCGCGGGGCTAGCCCGCTCCCACAAGGTATGCGCTGTCTGCGTGGGAGCGGGCTAGCCCCGCGATGGCGTTTTCAGCGCAGTCCCAATCGCTTGGCCAACCGGCTCAGGTTGGCCCGGTCCAGCCCCAGCTCCCGCGCCGCGGCGGCCCAGTTGTCCCCATGACGATTCAGGCAGGCTTCGACGATCTGCCGCTGATAGTCATCCACTGCTTCGCGCAGTCCACCCTCGGGCAACGGCGCATCGACCGACGGCACCTCGGTTTCTACCTGTAGGGCCGGCGCCACATTGCGCAGGTCGAGGTCGGCCGCTTCCAAGGTGAGAATCTTCGGCCGCTGCCCGTGTTGCCCCAGCGCCTTGAGCGCCGAACGGCCGATCAGGTGCTCCAGTTCGCGCACATTACCCGGCCAGCCATAGGCCAGCAGCGCGGCCTGGGCGTCGGTGGACAAGCGCAGGCTGCCCAGCCCCAGGCGCGAGCGGTTCTGCTCGAGGAAGTAGCCGGCCAGCAGCAGCACATCGCGACCCCGCTCGCGCAGCGGCGGGACTTGCAGTGGATACACGCTCAGGCGGTGATAGAAGTCGGCGCGGAAGTGGCCACTGCGGACTTCCTCGGCCAGGTCGCGGTTGGTCGCGGCGATCAGGCGCACATCCACCCGGTGCTCGCGATCCGAGCCCAGCCGCTGCAGCTGCCCGCTCTGCAGCACCCGCAGCAGCTTGGCCTGCACTGCCAGGGGCAGCTCGCCGACCTCGTCGAGGAACAGCGTGCCGCCGTTGGCCAGCTCGAACTTGCCCCGGCGTTCGCCGTGGGCGCCGGTGAAGGCACCGCGCACATGGCCGAACAGTTCGCTTTCCACCAGGGTGTCGGGCAGGGCGGCGCAGTTGAGGCTGACCAGCGGTTTGTCGGCGCGCTGGCTGGCGCGGTGCAGGGCCTGGGCCACCAGTTCCTTGCCGACGCCGGTCTCGCCGGTGATCAGCACGGTCAGGTCGCTGCCGCCGACCAGGCGAATCTCCTCGACCAGGCGTTTGTGCGCCTTGCTCTGGCCAATCAGTTCGCGGTCCTGGCCGCTGGCCTGGCGGTACACCTCGGCGCGTTGGTGTTCGTCCTCGGCGCGCAGGGCCAGGTGCTCGATGCGCTCGGCCACGGTCACCGTGGCGGCGGCCAGGCTGGCGAAGGCCTGCAGGGCGTCGAGCTCCAGGCTCTGGAACTGGCCGGGGGTGAGGGCGTCGAGGGTCAGCAGGCCCCAGGGGCGCTCGTCGACCATCAACGGGCAGCCCATGCAGTCGTGGACTTCGAGGTCGACATGCTCGGCATTGACCAGGCCGTCATAAGGGTCGGGCAACTGGCTGTCGCTGGCGAAGCGGGTCGGCTCCGGGCGACTGAGGAGAATTTTGAAGCGCGGATGCTCGCTGACCTTGAAGCGCCGTCCCAGGGTGTCTGGCGACAGCCCGTCCACCGCCAGCGGCACCAGCCACTCACCGTCCAGGCGCAGCAGCGCCGCGGCATCGCAGGGCAGCAGGCCGCGCATGGCGTCGAGCAGGCGGCGGTAGCGTTCCTGGTCGGGCAGGTCGCAGGAGAGGTCGCTGACCAGGGGGAGGAGGGCGGTGAGCAGGGGCTTTGCAGTCATATGGACTCCTGTTGGTCGTAATGACTATACGCCTGAGTGTGTCTTTATGACACTGATGTGCTCAAGACCCTGATTTTATTGGTGTTTAAAGTTGGCACGATTGCTGAAAAGCCTTACGCAACCATTCGAAGCCAAAGGCTCAGGAGTTGTCGCAATGCTCAATGCCGAACAACGTGCAATCATCAAGGCCACTGTCCCCCTGCTGGAAAGCGGTGGCGAGGCCCTGACCACCCACTTCTACAAACTGATGCTCAGCGAGTACCCCGAGGTGCGCCCGCTGTTCAACCAGGCCCACCAGGCCAGCGGCGACCAGCCGCGCGCCTTGGCCAACGGTGTGCTGATGTACGCCCGCCACATCGACCGGCTCGAGCAGTTGGGTGGGTTGGTCGGGCAGATCATCAACAAGCATGTGGCCCTGCAGATCCTCCCCGAACACTATCCGATCGTCGGCAGCTGCCTGCTGCGCGCCATCGAGGAAGTGCTGGGCAAGGACATCGCCACCCCTGAAGTGATCGCCGCCTGGGCCGCCGCCTATGGCCAGCTGGCCGACATCCTGATCGGCGCGGAAGAAAACCTCTATAAAGAGAAGGAGCAGGCTGCCGGCGGCTGGCGCGGTACCCGTGAATTCCGCCTGGTGCGCCGCGAGCAGGAAAGCCGCGAGATCGTCTCGTTCTACTTCGCCCCGGTCGATGGCCAGTCGGTGCTCAAGGCCGAGCCGGGCCAGTACATCGGCCTGCAACTGTTCATCGATGGCCAGGAGCAGCGCCGCAACTACTCGCTGTCGGCCCTGTGCGACGGCGAGCAGTACCGCATCAGCGTCAAGCGCGAGGCGGGCGGCAAGGTCTCCAACTACCTGCATGACGGGTTGATGGTTGGCGATACCCTGCAACTGTTCCCGCCGTCCGGTGACTTCACCCTGGCCGCCAGTGCCAAGCCGCTGGTGCTGATCAGCGGCGGCGTGGGCATCACCCCGACCCTGGCGATGCTCGAGGCGGCGCTCAAGACCGAGCGTCCGGTGCACTTCATCCACTGTGCGCGCAATGGCGCGGTGCATGCGTTCCGCGACTGGATCGACGGCCTGGCGGCGCGTCATCCGCAGCTCAAGCGTTTCTATTGCTACGCCGAGGAAGACGGCAGCCAGGTCGCCGACGCCGTGGGTCTGCTGGACCAGGCGCTGCTGGGCGAGTGGCTGCCGCGTGAGCGTGACATCGATGCCTACTTCCTCGGGCCGAAGGGCTTCATGGCCGCGATCAAGCGCCAGCTCAAGGGCTTGGGCGTGCCGGAAGGGCAGAGCCGTTACGAGTTCTTCGGGCCGGCGGCGGCTTTGGAGTGAAACGCTGAGCCCATCGCGGGGCAAGCCCGCTCCCACGCTGAACCAGGTAGTGCTGGCGTGGGAGCGGGCTTGCCCCGCGACTCATCCCAATCGCTGCGGTTCGGCGTTCTGTCGCGCCGGCAGCACCCGGATGCTCCCGGCCGTGGGTAATCGAGAACGAAACGGACGATAGCATTCGGCGCTATCGGCGTGGCCGAGCGCCGAACCGCAGCGATTGGGCCTATCCCTTCTCTATATAGAAAGAGATGAACGCCTCTACACCCGCGTTCATCTTTAATCCTCCTTTAATCACTGTATCCTTCACTCCCGGGTGTCGAGGGGCCTGCCCCTGTCTGGCGCTCGGGCTGGCGCATTTTTCATGTCGGCCAGTGAACCGAAACCGACCCGCTCGGTCCTAGGTCATCAATGGATAGCCGCGCACGCCCCTCCTCGATGCATTCAAAGGTCATCTCCAGCGTGTAGACTGGGCGCCCCTCGGGCAGCCCGCGCTGCCACTCTCCATCGAAGGAATCGGCAATGAACGAACTCTCATCGCGCCTGAATCGGGAACGGCGCTTTCTGGTGCTCCTCGGCGTGATCTGCCTGGCGCTGATCGGTGGCGCCCTGTACATGCAGGTGGTGCTGGGCGAGGCGCCGTGCCCGCTGTGCATCCTGCAGCGCTATGCCCTGCTGTTCATCGCGCTCTTCGCCTTCATCGCCGCGGCCATGCCCGGGCGGCGCAGCCTGACCTTCTTCGAGGCGCTGGTGGTGCTCAGCGCCATCGGCGGGATCGTTGCGGCGGGTAACCATGTGTATATACTCGCCAACCCGATGGTCAGCTGTGGCATCGACACCCTGCAGCCCATCGTCGACGACCTGCCGCTGGCCAAGCTCTGGCCGCTGGCGTTCCAGGTCGACGGTTTCTGCTCCACCCCGTACCCGCCGATCCTCGGCCTGTCGCTGGCGCAATGGGCGCTGGTGGCCTTCGTCCTGACGGCGGTGCTGGTGCCCCTGGGGATCTACCGAAACCGCCGTCGCGCTTAGACCAAAGTCCCGAATTGACCTGGGTCTATTGCGCGGCGAGATAAGCCGCAGTGCGCACCGCACGATTGATCCAGGTCAGCCACCAGCCCTTGCGTGGCAAGGGTTTCAGGGCTACTGGAAGGGGTGCGACAAACTGTCGCGAAGTTGATTTTTTGACCAGCATTGTTACGCATTCTGTAAAAGACTGTTGCTCAATAAGTCATAGTCATCGTTGAACGACCTATCTACAATCGCCCCCAATTTCCGTTCGGCACTGCTTGCGAGTCGCAGGATTGATGGAAGCCGCAGCGCTTTCCATTTGCTGACTTCGTCAAGTTTCGCCCAACGGCGATACCGGGCGGACCCCCCTCCGCGTTTTCCGCACCAAATGGACTTGGTCTGAAGTACAGGCCTGTTGCCTACGAAACCATAAGCACCGCACACCCGCTTGACGCCTAGATCCTGCAGTCGGATCCCTGGCAGGGGCGAGTACGGGCGCCAATTGCCGCACTTGGCAGGACGAAGTGTTGGCTACCAAAACACAAATTGCATTGAAGCAAGCTGATCTAGAGGTCGTGAGATGAGTAAAAAGCGTTACCCCAGACTGTTTGGCATATTGCCCTTTTTAGGCATGCTTTTACTCAGTGGGTGCAACTGGACCCTGCTCGACCCGAAGGGCCAGGTCGGCATTGAGCAGAAGAACCTGATCCTGATCGCCACCGGCCTGATGCTGCTGGTGGTCGTGCCCGTGATCATCATGACCCTGGCGTTCGCCTGGAAGTACCGTGCTTCCAACAAGGCCGCCACCTACACCCCCGACTGGTCGCACTCGACCAAGATCGAGGCCGCGGTGTGGATCATCCCGATCCTGATCATCATCGCCCTGGGTTACTTCACCTACCACTCCACCCACAAGCTGGACCCGTACCGTCCACTGGATTCCGATGTGAAGCCGGTGCAGATCGACGTGGTCGCGCTGGACTGGAAGTGGCTGTTCATCTACCCGGAGCAGGGCATCGCCACGGTCAACAAGATCGTCTTCCCGGCCAACACCCCGGTCAACTTCCGTGTCACCTCCGACGCCGTGATGAACTCCTTCTTCATCCCGGGTCTGGGCGGCCAGATCTACGCCATGGCCGGCATGACCACCAAACTGCACCTGATCGCCAACGAGAACGGTGTGTTTGACGGTATCTCCGCCAACTACAGCGGCGCCGGCTTCACCGGTATGAAATTCAAGGCTGTCGCCACTTCGCAAGCTGACTTCGATGCATGGGTCGCTGAAGTGAAGGCATCGCCGAAGAAACTGGACCAGGCCGAATATGACGCCTTGGCCAAAGCTAGCGAAAACAACCCAGTCGCGCTGTACAGCGAGGCTCCGGCTGACCAGTTCCAGCGCATCGTCGACAAGTACGAAGGCATGAACCGCGGTCGTCCGAACCACGAAGAAGCAGGCAGCAAAGATCTGGCCACTACCAAGGGTGTGGAATCGAGTATGCAACCAGCTGCCGGTGCAGAGGAGTAAGAGATGTTCGGTAAATTAACCCTGGAGGCGATACCCTATCACGAGCCGATAGTCATGGTGACGCTTGCCATGATCGCGCTCGGTGGTATCGCCGTCGTTGGTGCCATCACCTATTTCCGCAAGTGGACCTACTTGTGGACCGAGTGGCTGACCACGGTCGACCACAAGAAAATCGGCGTGATGTACATCATCGTCGCTATGGTCATGCTGCTGCGCGGCTTCGCCGACGCCATCATGATGCGTACCCAGCTGGCTGCCGCCACCGGTGGCTCCGAAGGCTACCTGCCGCCTGAACACTATGACCAGATCTTCACCGCCCACGGTGTGATCATGATCATCTTCATGGCGATGCCGTTCTTCACCGGCCTGATGAACCTCGCGGTTCCTCTGCAGATCGGTGCACGTGACGTTGCCTTCCCGTTCCTGAACTCCCTGAGCTTCTACCTGCTGCTGGCAGGCGTGCTGCTGGTCAACATCTCGCTGGGCGTTGGTGAATTCGCCAAGACCGGCTGGGTTGCCTATCCGCCGCTCGCGGGTATCCAGTACAGCCCTGGGGTGGGTGTCGACTACTACATCTGGGCGCTACAGCTCTCAGGCTTGGGTACGACACTGACAGGCGTGAACTTCCTCGTCACCGTGATGAAGATGCGCGCCCCTGGCATGAAGCTGATGGACATGCCGATCTTCACCTGGACCTGCACCTGGGCCAACGTGCTGATCGTCGCTTCCTTCCCGATCCTGACCGCCGCACTCGCCCTGCTGACCGTTGACCGTTATCTGGACTTCCACATCTTCACCAACGAGCTTGGTGGGAACCCGATGATGTACGTCAACCTGTTCTGGGCATGGGGTCACCCTGAGGTCTACATCCTGATCCTGCCGGCCTTCGGCGTGTTCTCGGAAGTCACCTCGACCTTCGCAGGCAAGCGCCTGTTCGGTCACCACTCGATGATCTACGCCTCGGGCGCGATCGCCATCCTCGGCTTCGCGGTCTGGCTGCACCACTTCTTCACCATGGGTGCCGGCGCCAGCGTCAACACCTTCTTCGGCCTGGCGACGATGCTGATCTCCATTCCGACCGGTGTGAAGCTGTTCAACTGGCTGTTCACCATCTACCAGGGCCGTCTGCGCTTCACCGCGCCGATCATGTGGACCCTGGGCTTCATGGTCACCTTCTCCATCGGTGGCATGACCGGCGTTCTGCTGGCTGTTCCAGGTGCCGACTTCGTTCTGCACAACAGCCTGTTCGTGATCGCCCACTTCCACAACGTGATCATCGGTGGCGCGGTATTCGGCTACATCGCCGGCTTCGCCTTCTGGTTCCCGAAAGCCTTCGGTTTCACCCTGAACGAGAAGTGGGGCAAGGCTGCCTTCTGGTTCTGGATCTCCGGCTTCTACGTAGCGTTCATGCCGCTGTACGCCCTGGGCTTCATGGGCATGACCCGTCGTCTGAACCACTCCGACAACCCGCTGTGGGAACCCTACCTGTACGTAGCCGTGGTCGGCGCCGTGCTGATCCTGTTCGGTATCGCCTGCCAGCTGATCCAGATCTACGTCTCGGTTCGCGACCGCAAGGACAACATGGACGTCACCGGCGACCCATGGGGCGGCCGTACCCTGGAATGGTCGACTTCGTCGCCACCTCCGTTCTACAACTTCGCTCACATGCCTGAGCATGTTGGCCTGGACGCCTGGCACGAAGCCAAGCAAGCCGGCGCTGCGTACAAGGCCCCTGCCAAGTACGAAGCGATCCACATGCCGAGCAACACCTCCACCGGTCTGTTCATGGGTCTGCTGCTGACCGTGTTCGGCTTCGCCTTCATCTGGCACATCTGGTGGCTGGTGGGCGCGAGCCTGGTTGCAACCATCGCTGTCTTCGTTCGCCACGCCGCGCGTGACGACCAGGGCTACATGGTTCCGGCCGAAGAAGTGGCGCGCATCGAAGGCGAGCGCATGAAAGCGCTGGCCAAAGCAGGTGCTCTGCCTGCCGGCGCACGTGTCGAATCGTTTGAACGGGTGTAATCAATGTCCAGTCAAGTAATCCACGGTGGCGCGCATGGTCATGACCATGCGCACGACGACCACCACCACGACTCGGGCCAGATGACCGTACTCGGTTTCTGGCTCTACCTGATGACCGACTGCATTCTGTTTGCGTCGCTCTTCGCCACCTACGCGGTGCTGTCCGGCGGTTTCGCCGGCGGCCCGTCGGGTCACGACATCTTCCAGCTCGACTTCGTGCTGGTCGAAACCGCGTTCCTGCTGCTGTCCTCGATCACCTTCGGCTTCGCCATGCTGAAGATGTTTGCCGGCAACAAGGCGGGCGTGCTGGGCTGGTTGGCCGTGACCTTCCTGTTCGGTGCCGGCTTCATCGCGATGGAAATCTATGAGTTCCATCACCTGATCGCCGAGGGCTACGGCCCGCAGCGCAGTGGCTTCCTGTCGGCGTTCTTCGCGCTGGTCGGTACCCACGGCCTGCACGTGACTGCCGGCCTGATCTGGATGGCAATCATGATGTACCAGATCAACAAGCACGGCATCACGCCGACCGCCAAGACCCGCATGAGCTGCCTGAGCCTGTTCTGGCACTTCCTGGACGTGGTCTGGATCTGCGTATTCACCGTCGTCTACCTGCTGGGGGTTCTGTAATGGCTAACGCACACGACACTCACCACGAAGGTAATCACGGCAGCGTGAAGTCGTACATGATCGGTTTCGTACTGTCGATCATCCTGACCGCGATCCCGTTCGGCCTGGTGATGTACCCGAGCCTGCCGAAGAACCTGACCGTCCTGATCGTGGTGGCCATGGCCGTCATCCAGGTGGTTGTGCACCTTGTGTACTTCCTGCACATGGACCGCTCGAAAGAGCAGCGTTCCAACGTGTCGACGTTCCTGTTCACCGTCCTGGTAATTGCACTGCTGGTCGGCCTGTCGCTGTGGATCATGTTCAGCATCCACTTCGAAATGTTGGCCAAGTGAGGTAAGACTGCATGTCCGTGAAGCACTTTATCCAAATCACCAAACCGGGGATCATTTTCGGTAACGTGCTTTCCGTGGCAGGCGGTTTCTTCCTTGCCGCTAAGGGGCATGTGGATTTCGCCCTGTTCCTGGCGGTGGTGATCGGTACTTCCCTGGTGGTCGCGTCCGGATGCGTGTTCAACAACTGCATCGACCGTGACATCGACCACAAGATGGAACGTACCAAGAACCGCGTCATGGTCCAGGGCGGCATGTCGCTGCCCCTGGCGCTGATCTACGCCACCCTGCTCGGGGTGGCGGGTTTCAGCCTGCTGTATGTGCAAGCCAACCCGCTGGCGGCGTTCTGCGCCCTGGTCGGCTTCGTTGTCTACGTCGGTTTCTACAGCCTGTGGCTGAAGCGCAAATCGGTGCACGGCACCCTGGTCGGCAGCCTGTCCGGTGCCATGCCTCCGGTGATCGGCTACTGCGCCGTGAGCAACAGCTTCGACCTGGCCGCGGTGACCCTGCTGGTGATGTTCAGCCTGTGGCAGATGCCGCACAGCTTTGCCATCGCCATCTTCCGCTTCAAGGACTACAGCGCCGCCAACATTCCGGTCCTGCCGGTGGCACGCGGTATCCTCGCGGCGAAGAAGCAGATCGTGCTGTACGTGCTGGCCTTCGTGCTCGCCACCCTGATGCTGACCCTCGGCGGCTATGCCGGCCTGGGTTATCTCGCCGTGGCGGCCGCCATGGGCCTGTACTGGCTGTACATGGCCTGGGGCGGCTACAAGGCCGAGGACGACAGCAAGTGGGCCCGCAAGGTGTTCGGCTTCTCCATCCTCACCGTTACCGCCCTGAGCGTGATGATGGGCGTGGACAGCCAGACTGCGGCCGATGTGCTGATGACCTACGCGCGCTGATACAGCGGGCTGTAACACCAAGAACCCCGGCCATGTGCCGGGGTTTTTTGTGCCTGTTTTTCCTGTGCCGGCCTCTTCGCGGGCAAGCCCTCAAAAACATAAATCTTTGATTTTCAAAAAATACATCTGAAAATCTTAGGCAAAGCAGGAAATTATCCTTTGCAGAAATATTGTTTCGGCATTATCTTCTGAATCAGGCCGCCGCGGCGGCCAGCGTCGCTCGGACGGTTCCGGGCGCTTACGTCTCTCGAGGAACACATGGCCAACCCAGGTTCGCCGCGCCGCTTCGCGCGCATCGATCGTCTCCCCCCGTACGTCTTCAACATCACCGCCGAGCTCAAGATGGCCGCCCGCCGCCGTGGCGAGGACATCATCGACCTGAGCATGGGCAACCCCGATGGCGCCACCCCGGCGCACATCGTCGAGAAGCTGGTGCAGGTCGCCCAGCGCGAGGACACCCACGGCTATTCCACCTCCCGTGGTATCCCGCGCCTGCGCCGGGCCATCTCCAACTGGTACAAGGAACGCTACGACGTCGCCATCGACCCGGAAAGCGAGGCCATCGTCACCATCGGCTCGAAAGAGGGCCTGGCGCACCTGATGCTCGGTACCCTCGACCATGGCGACACGGTGCTGGTGCCCAACCCCAGCTACCCGATCCACATCTACGGCGCGGTGATTGCCGGCGCCCAGGTGCGCTCCGTGCCGTTGGTGCCGGGAGTGGACTTCTTCAACGAGCTGGAGCGGGCGATCCGCGAGTCGATCCCCAAGCCGAAGATGATGATCCTCGGTTTCCCGTCCAACCCCACCGCCCAATGCGTCGAGCTGGACTTCTTCGAGCGCGTGGTGGCCCTGGCCAAGCAGTACGACGTACTGGTGGTGCACGACCTGGCCTATGCCGACATCGTCTACGATGGCTGGAAGGCGCCGTCGATCATGCAGGTGCCGGGCGCCAAGGACATCGCGGTGGAGTTCTTCACCCTGTCCAAGAGCTACAACATGGCCGGCTGGCGCATCGGTTTCATGGTCGGCAACCCCGAGCTGGTCAGCGCCCTGGCGCGGATCAAGAGCTACCACGACTACGGCACCTTCACCCCGCTGCAGGTGGCCGCCATCGCCGCGCTGGAAGGCGACCAGCAGTGCGTGCGCGATATCGCCGAGCAGTACCGCCAGCGTCGCAACCTGCTGGTCAAGGGCCTGCACGAGCTGGGCTGGATGGTCGAGAACCCCAAGGCCTCGATGTATGTCTGGGCCAAGATTCCCGAGGCCTATGCGCACCTGGGCTCGCTGGAGTTCGCCAAGAAGCTGCTGGCCGAGGCCAAGGTCTGCGTGTCGCCGGGGATCGGCTTCGGTGACTACGGCGACGATCATGTGCGCTTTGCCCTGATCGAGAACCAGGACCGGATTCGCCAGGCCATTCGCGGCATTCGCCAGATGTTCCGGGCCGATGGGCTGACCAGCAAGTAAGCAGGTCCGACTTGATCGCGGGGCAAGCCCGCTCCCACGCCAGTCAGTGGGAGCGGGCTTGCCCCGCCATGCGTTTGCGCCGATCAGCGGCGATCTTTTTTTGCTTCCCCCTCTTCTCAGCCGATCGCGCCTGGATTACAAATAGCGCCGCGGGCGCTCGCCCCGATAACAACAACCTCCTTCCCTGGCCATCATGTCCGATCAGAACCCTTGCCTGACCTGCGGCGCCTGCTGCGGCTACTTTCGTGTGTCTTTCTTCTGGGGTGAATGCCAGTCCGCCGGTGGCGTGGTGCCCGACGATCTGGTGGTGCAGATCAACCCGACCCGGGTCGCCATGATCGGCACCGACGCCAAGCCTTGCCGGTGCGTCAGCCTGGGCGGCGAGATCGGCACGCAAGTGGCGTGCTCCATCTACGAGAACCGCTCCAGTCCCTGCCGCGAGTTCGATGCTTCATGGGAAAACGGCGTGCACAACCCCAGCTGTGACGACGCCCGGGCGGCCTATGGCCTGCCACCGCTGACACCACCCGGCGCCAACGAGCCGCATTGGCCGGATGAGGGGGCGGAGGTCGCCTGAAGGGATTACTCGGCCTTGCAGACTGTGGACTGCGTGGGAGCGGGCTTGCCCGCGATTGCGGTGCCGGCGTCATCGCGGGACAAGCACGCTCCCACAAACCGTTTCACATTCTGGCCATTCGCCATGACCGTTCGTCGGTTGGATCCAATGGCCAAGCGGCTGAAACCCGCGAAACACGTGCCGCCTAGACAAAGTATTAACACCATTTGACCGTCCCCTGCGCCGTACCGCCCGCGCCTGAGCGGCTACACATTCCCTCAAAGGAAATTCGTAGCCATAGATCAGGCGTTTCGGCCGTCGCGTGTTCCACTGCTCTTTCCTGCCCGCTGTGCACGCATTCAAGGACTGAATCGCCTGATCCACGAAGGAGCTCTCCGTGGACAGACGTGCCGCCCCCCGTTCACCCGCCCGTTTCTCGCAACTGTCGCTGGCTGTCAGCCTGGCTGTCGGGGCGATGGCATTTGGTCTGTCCAGCGAACAGGCGCTGGCCGTCTGCAGCGCGGCCGGTTCCACGATCACCTGCAACGGCGCGGCCAACCCGCTGGCGCCGAGCTATACCAATGGCGGCAGTAGCCTCACCGTCAACGTCAACCCGGGCGCGAGCCTGGGCACCTTGCTGGGCGTGGGCGGCACCTCGCTGTCGCTGGCCGGCAACAACAACACCCTGAACAACTCCGGCACCATCGACCCGACGCTGCTCGGGTTGTTGAGCATCCAGTCCTCCGCCGTGCTGATTGGCAACACCGGCACCGGCAGCACCCTCAACATCAACAACAACGCCACGGGCGTGATCAAGGGCACCGGCGCCTTGCTCGGCGCCAACCTGCTGAACCTCACCGGCATGGCGCTGGACGCGCGCAACGGCGCCGCCGGCACCACCACCATCAGCAACGCCGGCAGCATCGGCTCTTCGGCGCTGGCCAGCCTCACGCTGGTGAGCGAGGACACGCCGGTCATCGCCGTGACCGGCGGCAGCACGGTGAACTTCACCAACACCGGCACTATCCTCGGCCGTGCCGCGTTCGAGGCTTCTGCGGCGGGTAACACCTTCACCAACGCCGGGACCCTGACCGGCAGCCTGTCGATGGGCGCCAACAGCACCAACCGCTTCAACGCCATCACCGGCTCCAGCGTGGGGGCAGGGCTTGGCGTTGGCGTGGCCTTGCTGGTCACCAGCAACCCGAACCTTGCCTTTGCCGCGGCCGGCAAGATCGACGGTGGCGCCGGTGGCACTAACACGCTGGCACTGCAAAACGCCATTGGCGGCGGCAGTGGGACCAGTGGCAGCGGCACGATCAACGCCACCAACTACATCAACTTCAGCCGCCTGATTGTCGACGCCGGTACCTGGAGCCTGATCGGCCAGGTGCTCAACGGCACCACCCAGACCACCCTCAACGGTGGTCAGCTCAACTTCGACAACTCCAGTGCCTTCGGCAGTGGCGCCATCACTGTCAACGGCGGCGGGCTGGCGGGCACCGTCGGTGGCCTGAGCCTGGCCAACAACTTCACCCTCAACGCCGGCCTGAGCGTCGGCGGCGCCACCGACATGGCCCTCAATGGCGTTGTCTCGGGTGTCGGTGGCCTGACCAAGACCGGTGCCGGCCTGCTCACCCTCGGCGCCACCAACACCTACAGCGGCGGCACCAACCTGGCCGCCGGCGGCCTCAACCTGGCCAGCGCCGCTGCACTGGGCAGCGGCGGCCTCACCGTCAGCGGCGCCAGCAGCCTGCAGGGCAGCGTGCCGCTGGTGCTGAACAGCAACGTGGCATTGAACGCGGCGCTGACCCTGCCTGGCAGCAACGCCCTGACCCTGGGCGGTGTGCTCAGCGGCACCGGCTCGCTGGTCAAGAGCGGCAGCGGTGGCTTGACGCTGAACGGCGTCAACACCTACACCGGCGGCACGACCCTGGGTAGCGGCACCCTCACCCTCGGCAACGCCAGCGCCCTGGGCAGCGGCACGCTGGCGCTGAGCGGCAACGGCACCCTGGACACCACGGCGACCATGACCCTCGCCAATGCCATCAACCTGGGCAGCAGTACCCTGACCTTGCCGGGCACCAACGCACTGACGCTCAACGGCGTGATTGGCGGCAGCGGCAACCTGACCAAGAACGGCGCCGCCGACCTCACTCTCAACGGCGTCAACACCTACAGCGGCACCACCACCCTGAGCGGAGGCAAGCTCACCGTCGGCAACAGCGCCGCGCTGGGCACCAGCAGCCTGACCCTGGGCGGCAATGCCAGCCTGGACGCCAGCAGCGCGGTCAGCCTGGGCAATGCGATCAACCTGGGGGCCAACACCCTTGACCTGCTGGGCACCAGCGCCACCACCCTGGGCGGTGTCATCAGCGGTACCGGCGCGCTGGTCAAGAATGGCGCCGGCGACCTGACCCTCAATGGCAACAACACCTTCAGCGGCGGCCTGACGCTCAACACCGGCAAGCTCACCGTCGGGCACAGCAATGCGCTGGGCAGCGGTGCGCTGACCCTGGGCGGCAACGTCAGCCTCGACGCCGGTACGGCGGTCAACCTGGGCAACGCGGTCAACCTCGGCGCCAACACCCTCAACCTGCTGGGCACCAGTGCCACGACCCTGGGTGGTGTCATCAGCGGCACCGGCGCGCTGGTCAAGAACGGCAGCGCCGGCCTGACCCTCAACGGCAGCAACACCTTCAGCGGCGGCACCACCCTCAATGGCGGTGTGCTGACCGTGGGTAACAACAATGCCCTGGGCACCGGCGCGCTGTCTCTGGGCGGCAATGCCAGCCTCGATGCGGGCGTGGCGGTCAACCTGGGCAACGCCATCAACCTGGCCGGTAACACCCTGACCCTGCCGGGCACCAGCGCCACCACCCTGGGCGGCGTGATCAGTGGCACCGGGGCGCTGGTCAAGAACGGCAGCAGCAACCTGACCCTGGGTGGCGCCAACACCTTCAGTGGCGGGCTGACCCTCAATGCCGGCACCCTGACCCTGGCCAGCGCCGCAGCCCTGGGCACGGGCGACTTGACCGTCGGCGGGCCCTCGACCCTGGCCAACGCCGTGGCGATGACCCTGAACAATGGCGTCAACCTCGGCGCCAACCTGACCCTGGCCGGCGCCAACAATCTCACGCTGGCCGGCAACCTCAGTGGCACCGGCGGCCTGATCAAGAACGGCAGTGCCAGCCTGACCCTGAGCGGCAACAACACCCAGAACGGCACCACGGCGCTGAACGCCGGCACCCTGGTGCTGGGCAGCAACACCGCGCTGGGCACCGGCGCGCTCAATGCCGCGGCCAACACCACCCTCGACACCAGTGTCGCCGGGCTGAACATCGGTAACGCCCTCAACCTGGCCGGCAACCTGAACCTGCCCGGCAGCAACGACCTGACCCTGAGCGGCATCATCGCTGGCGCCGGCGGCATCACCAAGGGCGGCAACACCACCTTGACCCTGACCGGTGCCAACACCAACAGCGGCTCCACCTTCCTCAACGCCGGCACCCTGGTGGTCGGCAGCAACACCGCGCTGGGCACCGGCACCCTCAACACCGCCGCCGGCACCCACCTGGACGCCAGCACGGCCGTGAGCCTGGCCAACGACGCCATCATCGCCGGCCCCCTGACCATCGACGGCACCGCCAACCTGGGCCTGAGCGGCGTGCTCAGCGGCATCGGCTCGCTGGTCAAGAACGGCAACGCCAGCCTGACCCTGAGCGGCAACAACGTCTTCACCAACGGCACCCAGCTCAACGCCGGCACGCTGATCCTGGGCAGCAACACCGCATTGGGCATCGGTGGCCTGACCCTGGGCGGCAACGCCAACCTCGACACCAGCACCGCGGTGGCCGCCACCAACACCATCAGCCTCGGCGCCAACACCCTGACCGTGCTGGGCAGCAACGCCACCACCCTGACCGGGCAGATCAGCGGTACCGGCGCGCTGGTCAAGAGCGGCAGCGCCGCCCTGACGCTCAACGGCAACAACACCTACAGCGGCGGCACCACCCTCAACGGTGGGTTGCTGACCCTGGGCAACAACAATGCCCTGGGCACCGGCGCCTTGACCCTGGGTGGCAATGCCAGCCTCGACAGCAGCGGCACCCTCAACCTGGGCAATGCCATCAACCTCGCCGGCAATACCCTGACCCTGGCGGGCAGCAATGCCACCACCCTCGGCGGCGTGATCAGTGGCACTGGCGCGCTGACCAAGAACGGCAGCACCAACCTGACCCTGTCAGGCGCCAACACCTTCAGCGGTGGCCTCAACCTCAATGCTGGCACCTTGACCCTGGCCAGCGCCGCGGCGTTAGGGACCGGAGCCTTGAACGTCGGCGGCGCCGCCACCCTGGCTAACTCCACGGCCATGACCCTGAACAACGCCGTCAATCTCGCCGCCGACCTGTCGCTGCCCACCACCAGCAACCTCACCCTGGCCGGCAACCTCAGTGGCACCGGCGGCCTGGTCAAGAGCGGCAGCGCCACCCTGACCCTGAGCGGCAACAACACCCACAGCGGCGCCACCGCGCTCAACGCCGGCACCCTGGTACTCGGCAGCAACACCGCCCTGGGCACTGGCGCGCTGAATGCCGCCAACAACACCACCCTGGACACCAGCGTCGCCGGGCTGAACATTGGCAACGCGCTGAACCTGGCCGGCAACTTCATCCTGCCCGGCAGCAACGACCTGACCCTGAGCGGCACCATCGCCGGTGCCGGCGGCATCACCAAGAACGGCGCCACCAGCCTGACCCTGACCGGCAACAACAGCAACAGCGGCATCACCCGTCTGAACGCCGGTACCCTGGTGCTCGGCAGCAATACCGCGCTGGGCACCGGCACCCTCAACACCCTGGCCGGTACCCACCTGGATGCCAGCAGCGCGGTCAGCCTGGCCAACGACGTCACCATCGCCGGCCCCCTGACCATCGACGGCAGCGCCGACCTGGGCTTGAGCGGCGTGGTCAGCGGTATCGGTTCGCTGGTCAAGAACGGCAACGCCAATCTGACCCTGAGCGGCAACAACCTCTACACCAACGGCACCCAGCTCAATGCCGGCACGCTCACCCTTGGCAGCAACACCGCGCTGGGGATCGGCGCCCTGACCCTGGGCGGCAACGCCAACCTCGACGCCAGCACCGCCGTGGCGGTGACCAACGGCATCAGCCTGGGCGGCAACACCCTGACCGTGCTGGGCAGCAATGCCACCACCCTCGGTGGCCTGATCAGCGGCAGCGGCGCGCTGGTCAAGAATGGCAGCGCCGGACTGACCCTCAATGGCAACAACACCTACAGCGGCGGCACCACCCTCAATGCCGGGCTGCTGACCCTGGGCAACAACAACGCCATCGGCAGCGGCGCCCTGAGCGTGGGCGGCAATGCCAGCCTCGACGGCAGTGGCGCGCTCAACCTGGGCAACGCCATCAACCTCGGAGCCGGTGCCACCCTGACCTTGCCGGGCAGCAATACCACCACCCTCGCTGGCGTGATCAGCGGCACTGGCGCGCTGACCAAGAACGGCAGCACCAACCTGACCCTGTCGGGCGCCAACACCTTCAGCGGTGGCCTCAACCTCAACGCCGGCACCCTGACCCTGGCCAATGCCGCGGCGCTGGGGACCGGCGCGCTGAACGTCGGTGGCGCCGCGACCCTGGCCAACAGCGTGGCGATGACCCTGGGCAACAACATCAACCTTGGCGCCAACCTGACCCTCGGCGGCAGCAACAACCTGACCCTGGGCGGTGTGCTCGCGGGCACCGGCGGCTTGATCAAGAACGGTGTGTCCGACCTGACGCTGACCGGCAACAACACCTTCAGCGGTGCCATCGATTTGCTCGGTGGCAGCATCACCACGGTTGGTACCACGGCCCTGGGCAATACCTCGGCAGTCAGCGTCGGCGCCGGTACCAGCCTCAACCTCGGCGCCAGCGCCACCATCGGTGGCCTGAGCGGCGCCGGTACGGTGAATATCGCCGGCGGCGGCGACCTGACCCTGGGCGGCAACAACCTCAACAGTGTGTTCAGCGGTGCCCTGGCCGGCAGTGGCGGGCTGGTCAAGACCGGCACCGGCAGCTTCGAGCTGTCCGGGGTCAGCACGCTCGGCGGCAACACCACGGTCAATGCCGGCCTGCTCAATGTCACCGGCTTGCTGGCAAGCCCCAGCGTGCAGGTTAACAGCGGCGCCAGCCTCGGCGGCACCGGCAGCCTGCTGGGGGCGGTCGACATCGCCAACGGCGCGCACCTGCTGGCCAACAGCGGTGCGACCCTCAGTACCGGCGCGCTGACTCTGCACAGTGGCTCGATCCTCGACTTCGGCCTGGGCTCGCCGGCCACCGGCGGTACGGCGCTGGTCAACGTCAACGGCAACCTGACCCTGGACGGTACCCTCAACGTCACCGACGTCGGCGGCTTCGGCACCGGTATCTACCGGCTGTTCGACTACACCGGCGCGCTGGTCGACAACGGCCTGCTGGTCGGCAACGTGCCGGGCGCCATGTTGCCCGGCGACCTGCAGGTGCAGACTTCCATTGGCAGCCAGGTCAACCTGCTGGTCGGCGGCGCCTCCGGCACCGTGCAGTTCTGGGATGGCGGGCAGAACGTGCCCAATGGCGTGATCGACGGCGGCACCGGTACCTGGAATGGCAGCAACACCAACTGGACCCATGTCAACGGCGTGCTCAACGGCAGTTGGGCCAGCGACTTCGCGGTGTTCCAGGGCACCGCGGGGGATGTCACCGTGGTCGGCACCCAGGCCGCCACCGGGCTGCAGTTCGTCACCAACGGCTACCGCCTGATCGGCGCCGGTGGGCTGGACCTGGTCAACGGCAGCAACGGCGCCTTCGCCGTGCGGGTCGACCCCGGCGTCACCGCAACCCTCAACGTCGGCCTCTCGGGCAGCGGCCAGCTGGCCAAGCTCGACAGCGGCACCCTGGTGCTCAATGGCGCCAACAGCTACACCGGCGGCACCCTGTTCAACGGCGGCACGGTCGTGGTCGGCAACAACACCGCTTTTGGTAGCGGCGCTGTCAGTACCGCCAACGGCACCACCCTGGACAGCAACACCGCCGTGACCCTTGGCAACGCCTTCAATCTCAGCGGTGCCCTGACCGTCGCCGGTTCCGCCGACCTGGGGCTGTCCAACGTAGTCTCCGGCCTTGGCAGCCTGGTCAAGGCTGGCGGCGCCAACCTGACCCTGGGTAACGCCAACACCTACAGTGGCGGCACCAGCCTGGGTGCCGGCACCCTGACCCTCGGCAACGCCCAGGCGATGGGTACTGGCGGCCTGACCGTCACCGGCGCCGCCAGCCTGGACACCACCGGTAACTTGGCACTGGGCAATACCGTCGCCCTGAACGCCAACCTCACCCTACCGGGAACAAACGACCTCACCCTCAACGGAGCGCTCAGTGGCACCGGGGGCTTGGTCAAGACAGGTTCCGGCACGCTCACCCTCAACGGCAGCAACAGCCAGCAGGGCGGCACCAGCCTGAACGGCGGCACCCTCGTAGTAGGCAGCAACACCGCGCTGGGCACCGGAGCGCTGAACGCAGTCGGCGGCACCACCCTGAGCAGCAATGCCAACGTTACCCTGGCCAACCAGCTCAACCTGGCCGGCAACCTGACCATCGCCGGGGCGCAGAACCTGACCCTGGGCGGCAACGTCAACGGCGTCGGCGGCCTGACCAAGACCGGCAGCGGCACCCTGACCCTGAACGGCACCAATGGCAACCTGGGCAACACCAACCTCAATGCCGGCACCCTGGTGCTCGGCAGCGCCAGCGCACTCGGCCTTGGCCAGCTCAACGCGGCGGCCGGTACCACGCTGGACAGCAACACCGCGCTGAACATCGGCAACACCGTCAACCTGGGGGGCAACCTCACCATTACCGGCAGCAGCGACCTGGGCCTGGGCGGGCTGGTCACGGGGGCCGGCAGCCTGACCAAGAACGGTACCAGCAACCTTACCCTCAGTGGTGCCAACACCCTGACCGGCGGCGTGACCCTCAATGCCGGGACGCTGACCCTGGGCAACAACCAGGCACTGGGCACCGGCACCCTGACCGTCGGCGGTGCCAGCAACCTGGCCACTACCGGCGCCCTGACCCTGGCCAACCAGGTGACGCTCAACAACACCCTGAGCCTGATCGGCAACAACAACCTGGCCCTCAATGGCGTGATCAGCGGCACCGGCGGCCTGACCAAGAACGGCAGCGGCAACCTGACCCTTGGCGCCGCCAATACCTACCAAGGCACCACCACCCTGGGTGGCGGCACCCTGACCCTGGGCAACAACACTGCCATGGGCACGGGCAACCTGGCGGTGACCGGCAACAGCACCCTGGCCACCATCGGCGTGCTGCAGGTGGCCAACGCCATCGGCCTCGGCGCCGGTGCCACCCTCGGCGTCAACAACACCCAGGCCCTGACCCTCGACGGTGTCATCAGCGGTGCCGGGGCGCTGAACAAGCTGGGTGCCGGGCAGCTGATACTCAATGGCAGCAACACCTACGCCGGCGGTACCTCGCTGCAGGCCGGCAGCCTGCTGCTGGGCAATGCCGGCGCCCTGGGCAGCGGTGCCCTGACCGTCAACGGCGCCGCCAGCCTCGATGCCAGCCAGGCGCTGGCGCTGGTGAACGCCGTCAACCTCGCCGGTGGCAACCTGACCCTTGGCGGCAGCCAGGCGCTGACCCTCAACGGCGTGGTTTCTGGCAGCAACGGGCTGGTCAAGAACGGCGCCGCCACCCTGACCCTCAACGGCAACAACACCTACAGCGGCGGCACCACCCTCAACGCCGGCACCCTGGTGGTCGGCAGCAATACCGCGCTGGGCACCGGCGCCCTCAGTACCGGCGCCAACACCAGCCTCGATGCCAGCGGCGCGGGCGCCACCTTGGCCAACGCCGTGCACCTGGGCGGCACGCTTAACGTGCCGGGCAGCGGCAACCTCACCCTCAATGGTGTGCTCGATGGCGTCGGCGGCCTGAACAAATCGGGCGCCGCCACCCTGACCCTCAACGGCGCCAACAACTATCTGGGCGGCACCACCTTGAATGCCGGCCGGTTGGTGGTCGGCAACGACAACGCGCTGGGGCAGGGCGCCCTGACCGTTGCCGGGGCCTCGACCCTGAGCAGCGGCGCCAACACCACCCTGGCCAACAACGTCACCCTCAACGCCGGCCTGAGCGTCGATGGCGGCAACGACCTGACCCTCAACGGCGTGATCAACGGTACCGCCGGCCTGACCAAGAACGGCAGCGGCAACCTGACCCTCAATGGCAACAACGGCTTCCAGGGCGGCACCCAGCTCAATGCCGGGCGCCTGACTGTAGGCAACAGCGGCGCGCTGGGCACCGGCACCCTGTCGGTCACCGCCGACGCCACCCTGGCCAACAGCGCGCCCATGGCCCTGGGCAACACCATTGCCCTGAGCAACGGCGCCAACCTGACCGTTGAAGCCGCCAACGCGCTGATCCTCAGCGGCGACCTCGGCGGCAGCGGCAACCTGGTCAAGACCGGCGTCGACGACCTGACCCTGGTCGGTGTCAAGACCTTCACCGGCAACGTCGACATCCAGGCTGGCTCCATCACTACCCTCGGCAGCGGTGTGCTGGCCAACGTCGACACCCTCAACGTCGGCGCCAGCGGCCAGCTCAACCTCAATGGCAACGCCAGCCTCGGCAGCCTCACCGGCAGCGGCCAGGTCGATGTCGGCATCGGCAGCGTCCTGAGCCTGGGTGGCAACAACCTCAGCAGCACCTTCGCCGGTGGTCTCAACGGCCTGGGCGGCCTGACCAAGGTCGGCAGCGGCACCCTGACCCTGACCGGCACCGGCAACCTGGCCGATAACACCCAGGTCAACGCCGGTACCTTGAAAGTGGATGGCACCCTGGGCAGCAACCTGCTGACCGTCGCCAGTGGCGCCACCCTGGCGGGTAGCGGCACCGCCAACGCCACGGTGGTGATCAACAACGGCGGCCATCTGGCCGGGCAGAGCGGCGCCACCCTGGGCCTCGGCAGCCTGGTGCTCAACAGCGGCTCGATCGTCGATGTCGGCCTGGGCGCCCCGTCCACCGGCGGTACCGCGCTGTTCAACGTCGGCGGCAACCTGACCCTCGACGGTACGCTCAATGTCGGCAGCATCGGCGGCTTCGGCAACGGTGTGTACCGCATCTTCGACTACACCGGCTCCCTGACCGACAACGGTCTGGACTTTGGCAGCCTGCCGCTGGGCGTGGGCCTGGGCGACGTGACCCTGCAGACCGTCCTGGCCAACCAGGTCAACCTGCTGGTCAGCGCCGCCGGCCTGAACATCCAGTTCTGGGACGGCAGCCAGAGCGTGCCCAACGGCCAGGTCGATGGCGGCAGCGGCGTGTGGAACGCCGGCAACACCAACTGGACCGACCTCAATGGCGTGCTCAACACCACCTGGGGCAGCACCTTCGCGGTGTTCCAGGGCACCGCGGGCGACGTCACCGTCGACGGCAGCCAGACCGTCAATGGCCTGCAGTTCGTCACCAATGGCTACCGCCTGCTGGCGGGCACCGGCGGCGCGCTCGACCTGATCAACGGCAGCGGCGGCGACACCAGCGTGCGAGTCGACCCCGGGGCCACGGCAACCCTCGATGTCGGCCTGACCGGCGTTGGCAAACTCAACAAACTCGACAGCGGCACCCTGGTCCTCAATGGCAGCAACAGCTACAGCGGTGGCACCCTGCTCAGCGGCGGTACCTTGATCGTCGGCAACAACGCGGCCCTGGGCAGCGGCGCGCTGGACACCACGGCGGGCACCACCCTCGACAGCAACGCCTCAGTCGCGCTGGGCAATGCCATCACCCTGGCCGGCCCGCTGAATATTGCCGGTAGCAATGACCTGGCCCTCAACGGCAACATCGGCGGCGCCGGTGGCCTGGTCAAGGCCGGCAGCGCACGGCTGGCACTGGGCGGCAACAACACCTATGCGGGCAATACCGCGCTCAACGGCGGCACCCTGGTGCTGGGCTCCAACACCGCGCTCGGCACCGGCAACCTGACCACGGCGCCCGGCACCAGCCTGGACAGCAGCCAGGCGGTCACCCTGGCCAACAACGTCACCACCGCAGGCGACCTCACCGTGCTGGGCAGCAACGACCTGACCCTGGGCGGCACCGTCGGCGGCACCGGCCGCTTGCTCAAGGCCGGCCTGGCCCGCTTCGCGCTGATGGGCGCCAACACCTACAGCGGCGGCACCGACCTGCAGGCTGGCA
Organism: Pseudomonas sp. BW16M2; assembly: GCF_014268865.1. Classification (NCBI taxonomy): domain Bacteria; kingdom Pseudomonadati; phylum Pseudomonadota; class Gammaproteobacteria; order Pseudomonadales; family Pseudomonadaceae; genus Pseudomonas; species Pseudomonas sp. BW16M2. The sequence continues at coordinate 104,520 of NZ_JABWRI010000007.1, forward strand.
CACTGGTGGTCGGCAACAATGCGGCGCTGGGCACCGGCGGCCTGGAGGTCAGCGGTAACGCCAACCTCGACAGTGCCAGTGCCGTCACCCTGGCCAATCCGGTCAATGTCAGTGGCGTGCTCAACGTGCTGGGCACTAACGACCTGCACCTGGCCGGCGTGCTCAGCGGCGCGGGCGAGCTGAACAAGAGCGGCCTGGCCGACCTGACCCTGTCGGGCAACAACACCTTCAGCGGCATCCTCAACATCCTTTCCGGCAGCCTGAGCACCATCGGTACCACCGCCCTCGGTACCCAGAGCCAGCTGAACGTCAGCACTGGCGCCAGCCTCAACCTTGACGGCAACACCAGCCTCGGCGACATCGGCGGCACCGGCGCGATCCAGATCGCCGCCGGCAACAGCCTGGCAGTGGAGGGCGGGGTGTTCGACGGCAATATCAGCGGCACCGGTACCTTGAACAAGCTCGGCAACGGCACCCTGGCGTTGAGCAGCACCAACAGCCACTCCGGCACCACCAACGTCCAGGCGGGAGGGCTGCAGGTGAATGGCTCCCTGGCCAGCGGCGCGGTCAACGTGGCCAGCGGCGCCAGCCTCAGCGGTGCCGGCAGCCTCGGCGGCGCGGTGACGGTGGCCAACGGCGGCAACCTTGCGGCCACCAGCGGCAGTACGCTGAACGCCGGCAACCTGGTGCTCGACAGCGGCGCCAACTTCAACGCCTCGCTGGGCACGCCGTCGTCTGGTGGTACGCCGCTGGTCAACGTGGCCAACAACCTGACCCTGGGCGGCACCCTCAATGTCACCGACATCGGCGGCTTCGGCGCCGGGGTCTACCGGTTGTTCGCCTACGGCGGCAGCCTCACCAACAACGGCATGAGCTTCGGCACCACGCCGGTACCGATCACCGACCTGACCGTGCAGACTGCCGTGGCCAACCAGGTCAACCTGGTGGTCGGCGGTGCCAGCAACGTACTGTTCTGGGACGGCAGCCAGAGCGTCGCCAACGGCCAGATCGACGGCGGCAGCGGTACCTGGGATGCCACCAACACCAACTGGACCGACGTCAATGGCGTGTTGAACAGCACCTGGAACGACACCTTCGCGGTGTTCCAGGGCGCACCCGGCACCGTCACCGTCAACGGCAGCCACAGCATCACCGGGTTGCAGTTCGTCACCGACGGCTATGTGCTCAACGCCGGTACTGCCGGTGAACTGCTGGGCAACGGCACCACCAACCTGCGGGTCGACAACGGCGTCACCGCCACCCTCAACGTCGCCCTCAACGGCACCGGCAGCGTCGCCAAGCAGGACGGCGGCACCCTGGTGCTCAACGTCGCCAACGGCTACAGCGGCGGTACCGCCCTCAATGGTGGCACCCTGGTGCTCGGCAACGACAGCGCGCTGGGCAGTGGCACCCTGACGGCCGCAGGCGGCACCACGCTGGACAGCAACACCGCCGTCACCCTGGCCAACACCACCGTGCTCAACGGCGCCCTGGCCATTGCCGGCAGCAACGCCCTGACTCTCAATGGCGTGGTCAGCGGCACGGGTGGGTTGATCAAGAACGGCGCCGGCCTGCTGACCCTGAACGGGGCCAACACCTACAGCGGCGGTACCCAGATCAACGCTGGCGGCGTGGTGGGCAATAGCACCAGCCTGCAGGGCGCGATCCTCAACAACGGCGCCCTGACCTTCGAGCAGAACGCCAACGGCAGCTACACCGGCAACCTCAGCGGCAACGGCACCCTGGCCAAGAACGGTACCGGCGAGCTGCTGCTGACCGGCGTCAACACCTTCACCGGCGCCACCAGCGTCAATGCCGGTACCCTGCTGGTCAACGGTCGCCTCGACAGCACCAGCGTGCAGGTCGCCACCGGCGCCCGCCTGGGCGGTAGCGGCACCTACGGCGGTGCCGTGCAAATCGCCAACGGCGCCACCTTGGCCGCCGGCCAAAGCGCCACGTCGTTGACCGTCGGCAGCCTCGACCTGGCGTCGGGCAGCGCCCTGGACTTCAGCCTCGGCGCTCCGGCCGCCTCCACCACCGTGGTCAGGGTCAACGGCAACCTGGTGCTCGACGGCACGCTGAACATCACCGATGCCGGCGGTTTCGGCACCGGTGTCTACCAACTGTTCAGCTACGGTGGCACGCTCACCGACAATGGCCTGGTGTTCGGCGCCATCCCGGGTAGCGTGGTTCTGGGCGACCTCAGCCTGCAGACCGCCATCGCCAACCAGATCAACCTGGTGGTGCAGAACTACGGCGAGGAGTTGCAATTCTGGAACGGCGGCAAGACCAACCCCGACGGTAGCGTCGGCGGCGGCAGCGGCACCTGGGGCTCGAACACTGGCTGGACCAATGCCGGCGGCACCAGCAGCGAAGGCTGGAGCGGCGGTTACGCGGTCTTTGGCGGCACGTCCGGCACCGTTACCGTGGTTGGCAACCAGTCGTTCGAGGGCCTGCAGTTCCTCAGTGATGGCTACCAGGTCGTCCCGGGCTCTGGCGGTAGCCTGACCCCGGTCAACGATGCCGACGGCAGCCTGGCAGCGGTGCGGGTCAACGCCGGTGCGACGGCCACCGTCAGTGCACCGCTGGTCGGCACTGGCGGTATCGAGAAGCTCGATGCCGGCACCCTGATCCTCGCGGGCGCCAATACATACAGCGGCGGCACCACCGTCAGCGGCGGTACCCTGGTCGGCAACACCACCAGCCTGCAGGGCAACATCCTCAACAACGCCAACCTGGTGTTCGCCCAGGGCAGCAATGGCACCTTCAACGGCACCCTCAGCGGTACCGGCACCACCACCAAGCAGGGTGGCGGCACCTTGTTGCTGACCGGCAACCAGCCGTTCAGCGGTGCCTTCAACGTCAACCAGGGCGTGCTCCAGGTGGGCGATGCCGGCAACCCGGGCAGCAACCTCGCCGCCCAGGTCACGGTGGCCAACGGCGCCGCCCTGACCGGCAACGGCACCGTCGCCGGGCTGATCAACAACGGCACCGTGCTGCCGGGGCCGGCCGGCAACCTGAACGTGTCGGGCAACTTCACCAATGGCGCCACCGGCACCCTGGTGATCGACCTCGCCACCTCGCCAGTGAACTACCTGAACGTGGGCGGCACGGCCAATCTCGGCGGCAGCCTGATGGTGGCCAACCTCGCCAGCGGCAATGGCCAGTACACCGTGGTCAGCGCCGCGGGCGGCATTACCGGTACCTTCGCCACCACCAACCTGGCCAACTCGGCGTTCCTCAACAGTTCGCTGGACTATGGCGCCAACCAGGTGACGCTGTCGGTCAGCCGCAACGGCACCTCCTTCGCCGATGTCGCCGCCACCGGCAACCAGCGTGGCGTGGCCCTGGCCCTGAGCAGTGCCAGCGCGCCGGCCGAGCTGGTCAACAACCTGCTGCCGCTGGACCGCCAGGGCGCCCAGGCGGCGTTCGACAGCCTGTCCGGCGAGATCCACGCCAGCACCGCGACCGTGCTGATCGAGGACTCGCGTTACGTCCGCGAAGCGGTCAACGACCGCCTGCGCCAGGCCGACTGCAGCAACCAGGACGATCCGCGTCGCACCCTGGCGCCGACCGCCAACCAGCAGCTGACCAGCGAAGGCTGCCAGGGCCAGGCCGTGGGCTGGATCCGCGCCATCGGCGGCTGGGGCACCTACGACGGCAGCAGCAGCCATGCCAGCGTCGACCGTGACCTGTCGGGCTTCATGCTCGGTATGGACCGTGCGCTGGACGATGAGTGGAAAGTCGGCGCCGCCGCCGGCTACACCCGCTCGAGCATCGACGCGCACCGTCGCCGCTCCGACGCCACGGTGGACAGCTACCACCTGACCACCTACCTCGGCTACCAGCTGGACGCCTTCGCCGCTCGCCTGGGCGTGGCCTACAGCTGGCACGACATCGACACCAAGCGCGATGTCACCGTCGGCAGCTACGACGACCGCCTCAAGGCCAAGTACAAGGCGCGCAGCGCCCAGGTGTTCGGCGAGGTGGGTTACGCCATCGATGCCGGCGGCATTGCCCTGGAGCCGTTCGCCGGGTTGGCCTACGTCAACTACGACAGCGACACCGCCCACGAGAAGGGCGGTGCAGGGCGGCTGGAGGGCAAGGTCGACCAGGACGTGACCTTCTCCACCCTGGGCGTGCGGGCCGGCAAGCGCATCCTGCTCGACAATGGCAGCAGCGTCACGCCGCGGCTGTCGGTGGGCTGGCGGCATGCGTTCGGTGACGACAAGCCCGATGCCGATTTGCGCTTCATCGACGGTGGCGCAGGGTTCAGCACCGAGGGCGTGCCGATTGCCAAGGACGCGGCGGTGGTCGAGGCCGGGGTGGACCTGTCGGTGGGCGCGAGCGGCAAGCTGGGGGTCGGGTACTCCGGGCAGCTGTCGAGCGAGAACCGCGACCATGGTGTGGTGGTGAGCTTCAGCATGGGGTTCTGAGGTAGATCGCCGGGGCTGCTTTGCAGCCCTTTCGCGGCACGAGGCCGCTCCTACAGAAGACCACGTTCCTCTCTGTAGGAGCGGCCTTGTGCCGCGAAAGGGGCGCAAAGCGCCCCCGGCGCCATTCAGTCGTAAGACATTTCCGAACTTGAAACCAAATCCTTCAGCCAGCCAGCGCTTCGGACCTATCCTACGCGCCTGCCGGAAGGCTCTGAATTGGCCGGGAAATACATCAGGGGTACCGTCACTGGGTCGTCAAATTTGGCGATCCGGGTGTGAGAAGCCCGTCCATGTCCAGATTCAGGTTGCCTGTTATGGCAGCCGTGCGCGCGCAGACTTCGGTCTGGCCGTGGTGTCTGGACACGGTCTTCTCACCTCGCGTACGGCTGCCACCCTTGTCTGTGAGAAGGATACTGGTGGTTGCTCTAGAAACCCTTTCCAGAGTAACAACTATGAAAAAACTAGTACCTGACCCACCCTACCCAATCCCCTTCGTCACCATCATCAGCGACCTCGACCCCGAGGAAGCGATGGCCCACGCCAACAAGCTGATGCACATCCTCAGCGACACCGTCCACGCCTACACCGTCTGCCAGCGCGACGCGCGTCTCGACGTGATGATGGACAGCGTCGAGATCCTCGGCCAACTGGTCATCTCGCTGGTCCGCCACGCCCGGGCCAAGGGGGCGCCGGTATGAGCGACGACAGCAAACCCGGCCCGACCCAGGGCAAGACCACCTGCCTCGAGATCTTTTGCATCCAGCCCGGCATCCCGTTCGATCACGCGTTCAGCGACCTGTCGGTGTTGCTCGGCTGTGTGGCGCATTTCACCACCGAGGCGGAGATGGAAGGGGACCTCATGGCCGGCAGTGCGGCGAGGATTCTCAGCGGGCTGGCCAAGGGGCTGATCGATGACATGGAGTTGGGGTTGAATCGAGCGCGGTGAACGGGGGCTGCCGCGCAGCCCTTTCGTGGCACAAGGTGCCGCTCCCACAGGAAATCGCTATCCCCTGTAGGAGCGGCACCTTGTGCCGCGAAAGGGCCGCAAAGCGGCCCCAGGGATGCCAGACCGGGCCACTGTCGTTAGACTGTCATCTCCCCACCACCGGACAGGAGTCCCGGCGTGCCCGACCCCCGCAGTTTCCCCAGCGACCTGTGCCTTGAAAGCCCACGCCTGCAGCTGCGCCCCATGCGCCACGGCGACGCGCAGCAGTGGCTGACCATCATGGCCGACCCGGAAGTGATGCGTTACTGGTACCACGCCCCCTGGCAGACCCTGGCCGAAGCCGAAAGCGCCCTGGCCGCCGACCGCGAGGCCTTTGCCGCCGGCCAGTTGCTCAAACTGGGCATGTACCGCCGCGACAATGGCGAGCTGATCGGCATGGTCCAGCTGTTCAACCTCGAGGAGGGCTCGCGCCGTGGCGAGATCGGCTACTGCCTGGCCAAGTCCGCCCAGGGCCGGGGCTACATGGACGAGGCGCTGACCTGCTTCATCGACTACCTCGCCCATACCCTGCACCTGCGTCGCCTGGAGGCGGAAATCGACCCGCGCAACCAGGGCTCGGCGCGCACGCTGGAGCGCCAGGGGTTCGTCCTTGAGGGCACGTTGCGCGCCCGCTGGTGCGTGGCCGGAGAGCTCTCCGACTCAGGCCTGTACGGGCTGCTGCTAGAACCGCCTGTGGCCTGATGCCCATGCGTGTTATGGACGCGCCTTTCGCTGATGGGATGGAGCCCGCGCTTTGCCTGCTTTCTACGTGACGTTCACCTTGCTGCTGTTTCTGTTGAGCCTGTGTTTCGACGGTATCCTGATGGGCGTCGACGGGCATATGCCCGCCTTGCAGATAGTGCTCATGGGGCCTTGGGGCATTGCCATGGGGCTTTACCAGTGGTTCGCCAATCCGCTGCTGGGGCTGGCGCTGCTTGCTCATCGGCGTTATCGCCGGCTGGCGCTTGGCGCCGGAGTGGTCGCGCTGGGCCTTGCGCTCAGTTGCCTTGGCATCGAGCGGGTGTCGGACAACCGCAGCTATGACATCCAGCCCCTGACCGGATTTGGCGCCGGGTATTATCTGTGGACACTGGCGATCCTGCTGTTTTGCCTGGGGCAGGGCTGGTGGTGCCGCAAGGTGCGTTCGACGGCGGGTATGCCGGGTTGGCGTTGGTACGACCTGGGGCTGATCGCAGTACTGGCGGCGACGATCTACGCCGGGACGCTGATGCCGAGCCTGCGCGTTCAGATCAGTAGCTCCACCCAGTCGATGGATCAGGCTGCGACACGCTGATGCGGCGCGCCCGTCGGGTTTGGAAAGACGCCAGGGCTGGGTTAAGGTCGCAGCTTGTCCCGTTTTCTCCAGGTACCTGACTTGCCCGCTTTCTACCTGACCACCAGCCTGGCCCTGTACCTGCTGAGCCTGGCCTTCGATGGCGCCTTGACGGGGGCGGGTCGGCATGTGCCGGCGTTGCAGATGCTGCTCTACGGCCCCTGGGGCATCGCCTTCGGTCTGTACCAGTGGTTCGCCAACCCGCTGCTGGCGCTGGCAGTCCTCGCCCATCGTCGGTTCCGCCGCCTGGCGCTGGTTTGCGGCCTGGTGGCGTTGTACCTGGCGGCCAGCAGCTTCGCCATCACCCGCTTGCCGGACAACCAGAGCTACGCCTTCCAGGATGTGACCGGCTTCGGCGCGGGCTTCTATCTGTGGCTGCTGGCTATCCTGGTGTTCTGCCTGGGCCAGCTGTGGTGGTGTTGGAAGGCGCGCTCGGCGGCGGATGTGCCGGGCTGGGGCTGGCTCGATGTGGCCCTGATCGCTGCCCTGAGCGTGGCGCTGTATGCCGGTACGCAAATGCCGTCGCTGCGCTTCGAGCCGCACAAGGTGATCGTGCCGCCGGAGCAGCCGCGCACCTTGTGATGGCAATTGTCCCTACAGGGCAGCGCAATGACTGCGTGGGAGCGGGCTTGCCCCGCGATAGGGCTGCTATGTCAGGCGCTCAACGCGCCGTGCCCCACTGCACCACGATCATCCCGATCACGATCATCCCCACCCCCGCCAGCCGCAACAGGTTCACCGGCCGCTCCGGCAACCCCATCAGGCCAAACTGGTCGATCAGCAGCGACGACAGCACCTGCCCGGCCACCACGCAGACGATAAACCCCGCCGCCCCCAGGCGCGGCGTCAGCACCAGCGCGGCGGTGATGTAGAGCACCCCGGCGACCCCGCCGAACCAGGCCCACCAGGGCGCATGGGCCAGCTGCTGCACCTGCGGCAGCGGCGCGCGCATCAGCAGCAGGGCCGGCACCAGCATCAGCAGGCTGACCAGCAACGACACCCCGGCGGCCCACAGCGGATGGCCGAGCAGGCGCCCGAGCGCGGCGTTGCTGCCGGCCTGGAACGGCACGGCGGCTCCGGCGAGCAGGGCGATGAGCAAGGGGAGGGCGGCGAAGAGGCTGGCGGGCATGGTGTCTACTCCTGATCAGAACACTGGCCTTAGTCTCGATCATGCATTTCAATGATGGAAATTCGAACTTCGCACAGGTTGTATTCGTACCATGGATGATCTGCGTCGCATCGACCTCAACCTGCTGCTGACCCTGCATGCCTTGCTCAGCGAGCAACATGTCTCCCGCGCGGCCCTGCGCCTGCACCGCAGCCAGCCGGCGGTCAGCCATGCCCTGGCGCAGTTGCGCGAGCTCTTCGCCGACCCGCTGCTGGTGCGACGCGATGGCCGCCTGCAGCTGACGGCCCGCGCCGAAGCCCTGCAGGCGCCGTTGCAGGAGGCGTTGCAGCAACTCGACGGACTGCTCGGCACGCCGGGCTTCGAGCCGGCGCGGGCACGGCGCACCTTTCGCCTGGCCATGTCCGACTATGGCGCCCGTGTGGTGCTGCCAGCGCTGATGCGCCTGCTGCGGCGCGAAGCACCGGGCATTGACCTGGTGGTGTCCCAGGGTAGCCGTGAGGCGATGCTCGGCCAGTTGATCGACGGCGAGGCGGACCTGGCGCTGGGCGTGTTCCCGGAGCTGCCGACGGAAATGGCCCAGCAGGTGCTGTTCGAGGAATCCTTCGTCTGCCTGGCCGACCGCACCAGCCTGCCGTCACGTGGCGGCCTGGCGCTCGAACCGTGGTTGGCGCGGCCCCATGTGCTGGTGGCGGTACGCCCCGGCATCGACAACGAGATTGATCACGCCCTGGCCAGCTTGGGCGCGCGTCGGCGCATCGCCCTGACCTTGCCGCATTGGGGCGTGGCCCAAAGCCTCATTGCCGGGACCGACCTGGTGCTCACCGTGGCCCGGCGCAGCCTTGCCGGTGCCCGGCTGGACCCGGCGCTGCGCCAGTTCGCGCCGCCCCTGGCGATCTCGCCGTTCGCCTTTGCCCAGGCCTGGCATTCGCGGCGCGACGGCGATGCCGGGCACCGCTGGCTGCGGGCGCGGATCCAGGCGCTGTGCGTGAACGAAGGCGCGGCAGGGTGCTAGGCTGTGCCGCATTCATCTGCGAAAAGGAAAGCCCATGTTCAAGCATTGCCTGGTCGGCGCTGCCGCCCTGCTGATCGCCGCCGGCGCCCAGGCCGAGGACTATTCGCCCACCTACACCCAGTGCATGGACAAGGCCTCCAGCACCCTGGCCATGGGCGCCTGCATCCAGGCCGAGACCCAGCTACAGGATGACCGGCTGAACCGCGTCTACAAGCAACTGATGGCCAAGCTCGACAGCCAGCAGCAGAAGGACCTGCGCGAAGTCCAGCGTACCTGGATGAAGTACCGCGACGGCAACTGCGCCTTCCACGGCAAGTTGAGCAACGGCAGCATCTACCGCATCGAAGGCGCGATGTGTGAGATGGACATGAGCAAGGACCGCGCGGCGGAGCTGGAGCGGGTGCTCAGTCCGGGGCAGTAACTGTGGGGTTGCTGCCCTGTTGCGCAGGGAACTGTGATTACCCAGCCAGCGCGCACCCTGTGGGAGCGGCTTTAGTCGCGAAACAAGCGACGTGGTGTAATGGCACCGGCTTCGCCGGTGTTCGCGGCTAAAGCCGCTCCTACAGGTCCCTGCTAAATCAATAAGTCATTTTCAGCTCCATTGGAGCGGTCTTGCCGAGCCTCAGGCGCTGTGGTACTCGCGCCGTGCCCGTGCCTTCAGGTACTCGCGCACCTCCACGCCGTCTCCGGCGAACTCGATCCGCTGTGCCTTGGCCGCCCGCTGGTAGGCGTACATCGGGTCGTAGTATTCCTTGAGCAGCCCTTCGATCCACCCTCGGTGCAGGCTCACGTCGCCACTGCGCAACTGCTCCTCCAGCGCCTGGTCGAGCAACGCCGACAGCCGCTGGAAGCGTTCGCCGCCCAGGCGCTTGTAGATGTTGGCCATGCTCTGGCGCATGCGCTCGGCGAACAGCGGGCCGCCGGCTTCTTCACCGTGCACGGCGATGTACTCGGCGCACAGGTTGATCACATAGTCGCGCAGGATGCGTTCCACACGATGCGCGAAGCTGTCTTCAAGCCACACCAGCGGATAGCGCTGCATGCCCTGGTACAGCTCCAGCGGCACCGCGCAGCTGCCGACCACGCGGCCTTCGTCCTCGAGCACGAACTGGCCGATACCACGCTCGCGTTTCTTGAGGATGTCGATGGCCAGCGCATTCTCGAAATCGATCTGCGCCGGCTGCGCCGTGGCACGCTTGCCGAAGCTTGAGCCGCGGTGGTTGGCGTGGCCTTCCAGATCGAGCACGTTGTCCAGCTGGTGCAGCACATCGGTCTTGCCGGTGCCGGTCAGTCCGCCCAGCAAAACGAACGCGCACTGCTGCACCGCCTGCAGCGTGGTATCCATCAGCAGGGTGCGCATGGCCTTGTAGCCGCCCACCACCTTCGGATACTGGATGCCGGCGTCCTTGAGCCAGCCCTGGACGATCTGCGAGCGCAGGCCGCCACGGAAGCAGTAGAGGTAGCCGTCGGGATGGGCCTGGGTGAACGCGGCCCAGGCCTCCAGGCGCTGCTGCTTGAGCGCGCCGTTGACCAACTGGTGGCCCAGGGCGATGGCGGCGGCCTGGCCCTGCTGCTTGTAGCAGGTGCCGACCTTCTGCCGCTCCTGGTCGTTCATCAGCGGCAGGTTGACGGCGCCGGGGAAGGCACCCTTGGTGAATTCGATCGGCGCGCGCATGTCCATCATCGGCACGTCGTCGAGGAACAGCTGTTTCAGCTCGGTGCAGTCGGGGCGCATCAGATCACCTCGACTGCGTGGCTCTGTCGCTCGACCAGCTCGCCGATCGGCGCCAGTTCGAGCCCGAGTTCCCGGGCCACGGCGAGGAATTCGGCCTCGCCCTGCGGGGTGACCGCCACCAGCAGGCCGCCGCTGGTCTGCGGGTCGCACAGCAGGTGCTTCTGCTCGTCGCTCAGCGCGCCGATCTTGTGGCCGTAGCTGTCGAAGTTGCGCAGGGTGCCGCCGGGGATGCAGCCCTCGGCCAGGTAGTGTTCGACGCTGGGCAGGCGTGGTACGGCAGCGAACTGCAGGCGGGCGGTGAGGCCGCTGCCTTCGGCGACTTCGACCAGGTGGCCGAGCAGGCCGAAACCGGTGACGTCGGTCATCGCCTGCACGCCGTCGAGCTTGCCGAAGCGGCTGCCCGGGGTGTTGAGGGTGCACATCCAGTCACGGGCCAGACCCTGGTCCTGTTCGCGCAGCTTGGCCTTCTTCTCGGCGGTGGTGAGAATGCCGATGCCCAGCGGCTTGGTCAGGTACAGGCGGCAGCCGATGCTGGCGGTGTCGTTGCGCTTGAGGTGGCGCTTGCTCACCACGCCGGTCACAGCCAGGCCGAAGATCGGCTCGGGGGCGTCGATGGAGTGGCCGCCAGCCAGCGGGATGCCGGCTTCGGCGCAGACGGCGCGTCCACCGCGGATCACCTCGCGGGCGACTTCCGGCGGCAGCACGTTGATCGGCCAGCCGAGGATGGCGATGGCCATCAGCGGGTCGCCGCCCATGGCGTAGATGTCGCTGATGGCGTTGGTGGCGGCGATGCGACCGAAGTCGTACGGGTCGTCGACGATGGGCATGAAGAAGTCGGTGGTCGAGACCACGCCGCGCTCGTCATCCAGGGCATAGACGGCGGCGTCGTCGCGCGAGGCGTTGCCGACCCAGAGTTTCGGGTCGAGGGCCTGGGTGCCGCTTTCGGCGAGGATCACATCCAGGACCTTGGGAGAAATCTTGCAGCCACAGCCAGCGCCGTGGCTGTACTGTGTCAGACGAATCGGCTCGCTCATGTGCACCTCGACTTTTCGTGATGCGCGATTGTAGCAAAGCTGGCCTTTGTGCCTGTGGCTCTTATACTTCCCTCGTTTGCCAGCATCGCGGGGCAAGCCCGCTGCCACGCAGACCCGCGATGCGACACCGACTCATGCCCCGCTATCGAACCGGAGAATCCCCCATGCTCAAACGCCCCTTGGCCCTGTTTGCCGGCCTCGCGCTGTCCTGCTGCGCGGTGATCGCCCAGGCCGCCGATGTGCTGCGCGTCAGCGCTATCCCCGACGAGGCGCCGACCGAACTGCTGCGCAAGTTCAAGCCGCTGGGCGAGTACCTCGAGCAGCAACTGGGCATGAAGGTGCAGTTCGTGCCGGTGGCCGATTACCCGGCGGTGGTCGAGTCGCTGGCCAGCGATCGTCTGGACCTGGCCTGGCTGGGGGGCTTCACCTTCGTCCAGGTGCACCTGAAGGACCCCAAGGCCACGCCGCTGGTGCAGCGTGAGCAGGATGCCAAGTTCACCAGCAAGTTCATCACCGCCAACCCGGACGTGAAGAGCCTCAAGGACCTGAAGGGCAAGACCTTCGCCTTCGGTTCGATTTCGTCCACCTCGGGCAGCCTGATGCCGCGTTACTTCATGCTCAAGAACGACAACATCAAGCCCGAGGAGTACTTCAGCCGCGTCGCCTATTCCGGCGCCCACGATGCCACCGCCGCCTGGGTCCAGGCCGGCAAGGCCGATGCCGGCGTGCTCAACGCCAGCGTCTGGGACAAGCTGGTCGCGGCGGGCAAGGTCGACACCAGCAAGGTGAAGGTGTTCGCCACCACGCCGGAGTACTTCGACTACAACTGGACCGTGCGCGGCAACATGGACCCGGCACTGAAAGAAAAGATCAAGCAGGCCTTCCTCGCCCTGGACCCGGCCAAGCCTGCGGACAAGGCGATCCTCGACCTGCAGGCCGCCAGCCGTTTCATCGAGACCAAGCCCGAGAACTACGCGGGCACCGAGCAAGCCGCGCGTGAGGCCGGTCTGCTCAAGTGAGTATCCGTGTTCAGGGCGCCAGTGTGCGTCATGGTCAGGTCCAGGCCTTGAGCGCGGTGGACCTGCTGATCGGTCAGGGCGAGCGGGTGGCGATCATCGGTCCGTCCGGGGCCGGCAAGTCCAGCCTGCTGCACCTGATGGGCACCGCCGTGCCACCCAGTGGCGGGCGCCTGGAGTTGTTGGGCGAGCAGCCCTGGGCATTGTCTGCCCGGGCCCGTCAGCGCTTGCGCGCACGGGTTGGCCTGGTGCACCAGGCGCCGCCCCTGCCGCCGCGCCAGCGGGTGGTCACCGCCGTGCTGGCGGGGCGCCTGGGGCAGTGGGGCACGTTGCGCGGGTTGCTCAATCTGATCCACCCCGGCGATGTGCCCGGTGCCCGTGCGGCGCTGGCCGAGCTGGGCATGGCCGACAAGCTGTTCGCCCAATGCGGGCAGTTGTCCGGTGGCCAGTTGCAGCGGGTCGGCATCGCCCGTGCCTTGTACCAGCGACCCGAAGTGCTGCTGACCGACGAGCCGGTCTCGGCCATGGACCCGGTGCTGGCCGATCACAGCTTGGCACTGCTCAACCGCCATGCCCAGGCCCATGGCGTGACCCTGGTCGCCAGCCTGCACGCGGTTGACCTCGCCCTGGCGCATTTTCCGCGCATCATCGGTATTCGTGCCGGGCAGGTGGCGTTCGATTGTCCGGCAGCAGCGGTCAGCGAAGCGATGCTCGATGCCTTGTACGCCAACGAGCAACTGGCCTCGCCTGTTGCCGCGACGGCGAGCCTGCAGGTGCAGATCCCGCGATGCTGAGCACTGACCAACGCGATCCTGCTGCCATCCCTCGCGTGTTGCTGACCCTGCTGTGCCTGGCGTTGCTGTGGCCGGGCTTGCACCTGAGCGAGCTGGATCCCGGTGTGCTGTTGCAGGCCGAGAACCGTCAGCAGATGGCCGGTTTTGTCAGCGCGTTCTGGCCCCCGGCCCATGACGCCGGGTTTCTCGACCTGCTGTTCACTGCCACTGTGCAGACCCTGGCCGTGGCCACGGCGGGCATGACCCTGGCGCTGCTGCTGGCGGTGCCGGCCAGCCTGCTGGCCAGCCGGGCGCTGTCGCTGCGGTCGGCTTCCAATGGTGGACGTTTGGAACCGTTGTCACGCGCTGCGCGCCTGCCGGTGCGCGGCGTGCTGATCTTCCTGCGCAGCGTGCCCGAGATCGTCTGGGCCCTGCTGTTCGTCCGCGCCGTAGGCCTGGGCCCGACCGCCGGGGTGCTGGCCATTGCCATCACCTACAGCGGCATGCTCGGCAAGGTCTACGCGGAGATCTTCGAGTCGGTGGACCAACGCCCGGCCCATGCCTTGCTCCAGGCAGGCAGCAGCCGGTTGTCGGCGTTTCTCTACGGCACTCTGCCCGAGGCCGCGAGCGAAGTGGTGTCCTACACGGTGTACCGCTGGGAATGTGCGGTGCGCGCCTCGGTGGTGATGGGCTTTGTCGGCGCCGGCGGCCTTGGCCAGCAGATCGACCTGTCGATGCGCATGTTCGCCGGCGCCGAGGTGGCAAGCATGCTGCTGACCTTCCTGCTGCTGGTGGTGCTGGCCGACCTGCTCAGCCGCTTCCTGCGCGGGAGGCTCGCATGAGGCGGGTGATCAATGGGCTGGTGATCGTCGCGATCCTGGCGGCGGTGCTGGCGTCGTTCGGCTACCTGGAGCTGGACATGGCAGCGGTTGTCGGCAGCGGCGGGCCGGCGCAGATGGGCGAATACGCGGCGCGTTTCCTGCACCCTGACCTGTCCCCGGCGCACCTGCGGGCGGTAGGGCAGGGTGCCCTGGAAACGCTGGCGATGTCCGGGATGGGGACGCTCCTGGCGATGTTGCTGGGTCTGTTGCTGGCGCTGCCGGCCGCCGGGCGCTTTGGCTGGCCGTTGCAGGGCGCGGCGCGCCTGCTGCTCAATGCGCTGCGGGCGATTCCGGAGCTGGTCTGGGCGGCGCTGACCGTGCTGGCGGCGGGCCTGGGGCCGAATGCCGGCACCCTGGCGCTGGCGCTGCACACTGCCGGGGTACTGGGGCGGCTGTTCGCCGAGGTGCTGGAGAATGCACCGCCGGAGCCTGCGGCGGCGATCCGCCTGCAGGGCGGCAGCCAGGTGGCGGCGTTCTGTTTCGGCACATTGCCCAACCTGTGGCCGCAACTGCTGGCGTACAGCCTGTATCGCTGGGAGAACAATATCCGCATGGCCAGCGTGCTGGGCTTCGTGGGGGCGGGTGGGCTGGGGCAGATGCTCTATGCGACCCTGAGCTTGTTCCAGGAGGCCCAGGCCAGCACGGTGATCATTGCCATGCTGCTGCTGGTGTTGCTGGTGGACGCCCTGAGCGATGTGCTGCGCCAGCGTTTCGTGCGCGCCTGAACGGGCCTGATGCGCTACCTGATCTCTGACTGTAGTCCCGCTCAGGCCTCGCGCCAAGCCCTGTTCGTCAATCCGAAAAATAAACTTCACTAGAGCGTAAAAAGACTTTTTTCGGTCATGGTTTTTGCGGTATCAAGGAATCAGACAGCCGAACCCTGCAGCACAGGTGGCGTCATCCACGCCCCTTTTGCCAGGTGAGCTTCCCGCCCGTAACGACGCGGATACGGGAAGAACGGCAGTCACTCTGCGGCGCAGCCGTTCGCGCCGTGTGGCTTTCACATAAGGTGAACGAGTATGGATGACCAAGGACGCAACCCTTCCTCCAACCAGCCAATCCTGTATGTGCTCGATACCAACGTCCTGATTCACGACCCCAATGCCCTGCTCAACTTCGAGGAGCACCACGTCGCCATACCGATGACGGTGCTGGAGGAACTCGACAAGCTCAAGACCGGTAAACACACCATCGCCGCCGAATGTCGCCAGGCCATCCGCCTGATCGATCAGACCTTGGGCGACGCCTCGCCCAGCGATGTCGAGCAGGGCGTGCCGATCCAGCGTGGCAAGAGTGGGCCCAAGGGTTTCCTGTCCATCCTCATGAGCACGCGCAACGAGCCAAATCGCCTGCTCCCCGAAAACCTCGCCGACAACATCATCATCAACCAGCTGCTGGACCTGCGCGCCAAGCGCAAGGACCTCGACGTGGTGCTGGTGACCAAGGACATCAACATGCGCCTGAAGGCGCGTGCCTGCGGGATCGCCGCCGAGGACTACAGCACCGACCAGTTGGTCGATGATGTGTCCTTGCTGTCCAAGGGCTACCACTCGGTCACAGGGTCGTTCTGGGACCGGGTGAGCAAGGTCGACACTCGTCAGGAACGTGGTCGCACCTGGCACCGGGTGCAACTGATCGACAACCTGCCGGCGGTGCACATCAACGAGTTCATCATCGACGAACAAGGATTCGTCGGCTGGATCAAGGGCATCCGCAACGACGAACTGCTGCTGCTCGACCTGCACCAGGAGCCGCTGCTGCACCAGGAAGCCTGGGGCCTGAAGCCACGGGACATCCACCAGAGCCTGGCGCTGTTCGCCCTGCTTGACCCGGATATCCACCTGGTCAACCTGACCGGCGCCGCCGGCTCCGGCAAGACCATCCTGGCGCTGGCCGCGGCCATCGAGCAGACCATGGTCAGCAAGCGCTACCGGCGCATCATCGCCACCCGCAGCGTGCAGGGGCTGGACCAGGAGATCGGCTTCCTGCCGGGCACCGAGGCGGAGAAGATGGAGCCCTGGCTGGGCGCCATCACCGACAACCTCGAAGCGCTGCACATGGACGACGAGAGCACCCACGGCAGCGTTGAGTACATCCTCGAGCGGGTACCGTTGCAGTTCAAGTCGCTGAACTACATCCGGGGTCGCAGCTTCCAGCAGAGCCTGATCCTCATCGACGAGTGCCAGAACCTCACGCCGCACCAGATCAAGACCATCATCACCCGCGCGGGGAACGGGTCCAAGGTGGTCTGCCTGGGCAACCTGGCGCAGATCGACACGCCGTACCTGTCGGCCACCAGCTCCGGGCTGACCTACCTGACCGAACGCTTCAAGGACTTCCCCCACGGCGTTCATATCACCCTGCAGGGCGTGCCGCGCTCGGTGCTGGCCGAGTACGCCGAGTCGCATCTGTAATCCAAGCCCGCTCCCACGATTCGTCGTGGGAGCGGGCTTGCCCCGCGATGCGCTGATCTGCCCTCTGCTCAAAGCTGACCTGCAGGTTTACACTCTGTACTCCCTACCCAGGAGCAGAGCAGTGCTGACTCATCTTGATTCCCAGGGGCGCGCCAACATGGTCGACGTCACTGAAAAGGCCGTGACCGCGCGCGAGGCGATTGCCGAGGCACGGGTGCGCATGTTGCCGGACACCCTGCGCATGATCGTCGATGGCCAACACCCCAAGGGCGACGTGTTCGCCGTGGCGCGCATCGCCGGCATCCAGGCGGCGAAGAAGACCAGCGACCTGATCCCGCTGTGCCATCCGCTGATGCTCACCGGCGTCAAGGTCGAGCTGGCCGCCGAAGGCGAGGACGTGGTGCATATCGTCGCTCGCTGCAAGCTGGCCGGGCAGACCGGCGTCGAGATGGAAGCCCTGACCGCCGCCAGCGTCGCCGCGCTGACCATCTACGACATGTGCAAGGCGGTGGACAAGGGCATGGTCATCGAGCAGGTGCGCCTGCTGGAGAAGACCGGCGGCAAGAGCGGCCACTACAAGGTGGAGGGGTGATGAAGGTCAAGGTCATGTATTTCGCCCGCTACCGTGAGTTGCTGGGCGTCGACGCCGAGCGCCTGGAAGGCGACTTCAAGGTGCTGGACGACGTGCGCCAGGCCCTGGTGGGCAAGGGCGGGCATTACGCGGTGCTGGCCGAGCAGAACCTGATGTGCGCCCGCAACGAAGAGCTGTGCCGGCTCGATGAGCCATTGGACGAGGGTGACGAGATCGCGTTCTTCCCACCCGTGACTGGAGGTTGATCGTGGCCGTACGTGTTCAGCAGGCGGCCTTCGACCCGGGCGCCGAGGTCAACGCCATGCATGCCGCCAATGTCGGCGTGGGCGCGGTGGTCGGTTTCGTCGGCTACGTGCGCGACTTCAACGATGGCCTGGACGTGGCCGGGATGTTCCTTGAGCACTACCCGGGGATGACCGAGAAGGCCCTGGCCAAGATCGTGGTCGAGGCCGAGCAGCGCTGGCCGTTGCTCAAGGTCGAGGTGCTGCACCGCATCGGCGCCCTGGAGCCGGGCGAACCGATCGTCTTCGTCGGCGTGGCCAGCGCGCACCGCCAGGCGGCGTTCGATGCCTGCAACTTCATCATGGATTACCTGAAGACCCGGGCGCCGTTCTGGAAGAAGGAGAATACCCGGGAGGGGCCGCGCTGGGTGGAAGGGAAGCAGAGCGACCAGGATGCGGCGGGGCGCTGGTAGGCCTGTTGTGGATGGCCGGGGCTTGGCCCCGGTTCGCGGGTAAACCCGCTCCCACAGGGTTCATGCGTGCCTGTGGGAGCGGGTTTACCCGCGAAGAAGTCACCACTGATCAATGTTGCTTGCGCGGCACCGGCTTCAGCAGCTCGTCCGGCGGCATCTCGCACTTGATCTTGCGCCCCAGCAGCTCCTCGATCGCCGGCAGCTGGTACGAATCGTCCTCGCCGGCAAAGCTGATCGACACACCACTGCTCCCCGCACGGCCGGTACGGCCGATGCGGTGCACGTAGTCGTCCGGATCTTCCGGCAGGGTGAAGTTGATCACGTGGCTGATGCCGTCGATATGGATACCGCGCCCGGCCACGTCGGTGGCCACCAGCACGCTGATGCGCCCCTCGCGGAAGTTCTCCAGGGTGCGGATGCGCTTGTGCTGCGGCACGTCGCCCGACAGCTGGGCGGCGTTGATGCCGTCGCGCACCAGTTTTTCCTCGATGCGCCGCACCTCGTCCTTGCGGTTGGCGAACACCATCACCCGTTCCCACTTGTTCTGCGTGACCAGGTTGTACAGCAGCTTGTACTTGTCGCTGCCGGCCACGGCATAGACGTGCTGCTCGACGGTCTCGCTGGCCACGTTCTCCGGCTCGATCTCGACGATGGCCGGGTCGGTGGTCCACTGCTTGGCCAGGTTCATCACGTCGTCGGTGAAGGTGGCCGAGAACAGCAGGGTCTGGCGCTCGCTCTTGGGCGGGGTCTGGCGGATGATCTGGCGGACCTGGGGGATGAAGCCCATGTCGAGCATGCGGTCGGCCTCATCCAGCACCAGCACCTCGACCATGTCCAGGTGCACCTCGCCGCGCTGGTTGAAGTCCAGCAGGCGGCCGGGGGTGGCCACCAGGATGTCGCAGTGGCGGGCTTCCAGCGATTTCAGCTGCTTGTCGAAGTCCATGCCGCCGACGAAGCTCATCACGTTCAGGCCGCTGTACTTGGTCAGGGCCTGGGCATCCTTGGCGATCTGCACCACCAGCTCGCGGGTCGGGGCGATGATCAGCGCCCGCGGCTCGCCCATGTAGCGCTCCTTGGGCGGCGGCACCTGCTGCAGTTGCGAGATGATCGAGATCAGGAACGCGGCGGTCTTGCCGGTGCCGGTCTGGGCCCGGCCGATGGCGTCCTGGCCACGCAGGGTGTGGCCCAGGACCTGGGCCTGGATCGGCGTGCAGTAGGGGAAGCCGAGGTCGTGGATGGCGTGCATCAGCTCGTTGGAGAGCTTGAAGTCGTGGAAGCGGGTCTTGCCTTCCTGCGGCTCGACCACGAAATCCTCGGGCTTCCACAGGCTGGCCTGGGGCTTGGGCTTGCGTTCGCGGCGCGGCTTGTCCCGGGCGGGCTGCTCGGCGCGCGGCTGTTCGGCGGATTGGGGCTCGGCCTGTGGTTTTGCCGCGGCCCTGGGCTTGGCGTGCTGGCGCGCTGGCGCCTTCTCGACAGGCGGTTGCGCGGCCGGCGCGGGCGGGGTCACGGCGACGGGCTCGGCGGCCTGCGGCGCGGCGTCTCCCTTGGCGAATATTTTCTTGAGTGCCTTGAGCACGGTCGTCTCGTCAACTGGTTAAGGAATGTACGCCGGGCAGTGTAATGCAAGAATCGGGCGCGGCGTAGTGCAATGCATGGCGGGCTACAGGGTTACTGCAGCTGGCGGCTCAGCCATTCATGGATGTCGTTGAGCTCCTCGACCACCACTTCGTGCTCCATCGGGTACTCGTACCAGCGGGCGGCGACGCCCCAGGTATTGAGGTATTCGAACGCGGTGCGACCCATCGACGGGATCACCACCGGGTCGTGCACGCCGTGCAGGCACAGCGCCGGGGTGCGCTGTTGGCAGGCGCTCAACTGCTGGCCGTCGGTGAAGGTCGGTGCGTAGGTGGACAGGGCGATCACCCCGCCCAGGGCTTCCTGCCACTTTATATAGGCGGTGTGCAGCACCACCGCGCCGCCTTGGGAGAAGCCGGCCAGGAAGATGCGCGACAGGCTGATGCCCTTGGCCTGCTCGTCCTTGATCAGCGCGATGACCTGCTCGGCGGACTCTTCCAACTGTGCTTCGTCGATGGCCCGCGCCGGGGTCATGGCCTTGATGTCGTACCAGCTGGGCATCTCGTAGCCACCGTTGATGGTCACCGGGCGGGTGGGGGCCTGGGGCATGATGAAGCGGGTGCTCAGCAGGCGTTCCTGGAGGAATTCGGCCACCGGTAGGAAGTCGTAACGGTCGGCCCCCAGGCCGTGCAACCAGATCACACAGGCGTCGGCGGGTTTCTGGGGTTCGAGGATCAACGGCTGGGTCATGACTGCTCCGAAAGAGTGCGTGCGTACGGATTGGGTGCGTAAAAAGAAGGCGGTGACGGTTAATGCCAGAAAAGAATGTCGCAACTCTACAACTTTTCCTACTTGACGCCCGCTTAATCGCTTAAGCCCTCGACTGTGGTACGGCCTTTGCTACGTATCGGTTATGCGTAGGGGTGAGCCGCTCACGGTAACACCCCTCGTGTGGATAGAAGGCTGTCACAGAACAGCCCATTGCGCCAATTGACCCAAAAACAAGCCAACAAGGGGTCGGATGCGCCTCATAAGGGTGCGGTGCAATTCCGGCTCATACAACAAGAGCGATTTGGAGGTTGTTGATGAAGATGTTGAAAACCACCCTGGCAGTCCTGACCGCCGCTGCCGCGCTGGGCGCCACCAGCTTCGCCCAGGCCGGCGCCACCCTCGATGCGGTGAAGAAGAAGGGCTTCGTCCAGTGTGGCGTGAGCGATGGTCTTCCAGGCTTCTCCGTGCCGGACGCGCAAGGCAAGATCGTCGGCATCGACGCCGATGTGTGCCGCGCCGTGGCCGCCGCGGTGTTCGGTGACGCGACCAAGGTCAAGTTCAGCCAGCTCAACGCCAAGGAGCGCTTCACCGCGCTGCAGTCCGGCGAAGTCGACGTGCTGTCGCGCAACACCACCTGGACCAGCTCGCGCGATGCCGGCATGGGCCTGGTGTTCGCCGGTGTCACCTACTACGACGGCGTCGGCTTCCTCGCCAACAAGAAACTCGGCGTCTCCAGCGCCAAGGAACTCGACGGCGCGACCATCTGCATCCAGGCCGGCACCACCACCGAGCTGAACGTTTCCGACTACTTCCGCGCCAATGGCCTGAAGTACACCCCGATCACCTTCGACACCTCCGACGAAAGCGCCAAGTCGCTGGAGTCCGGGCGTTGCGACGTGCTGACCTCCGACAAGTCGCAGCTGTTCGCCCAGCGTTCCAAGCTGGCCGCGCCGACCGAGTACGTGGTGCTGCCGGAAACCATCTCCAAGGAGCCGCTGGGCCCGGTGGTGCGCAAGGGTGACGAGGAGTGGTTCAGCATCGTCAAGTGGACCCTGTTCGCCATGCTCAATGCCGAAGAGGCCGGCGTCACCTCGAAGAACGTCGAGGCCGAGGCCAAGTCCACCAAGAACCCTGACGTCGCCCGCCTGCTGGGCGCCGACGGCGAGTACGGCAAGGACCTCAAGCTGCCCAAGGACTGGGTAGTGCAGATCGTCAAGCAAGTCGGCAACTATGGCGAAGTGTTCGAGAAGAACCTGGGCCAGAGCACCGACCTGAAGATCGACCGTGGCATGAACGCCCTGTGGAACAACGGCGGCATCCAGTACGCGCCACCGGTGCGCTGATGGTTGCACCCCGCGGCGGCATCCTGCCGCCGCGGGTCGTTCGAATCCCTTCTTTTCGGGGCACTTCATGCAAAATCAAATCGGCGCACGGAAAGGGTTTTCCCTTAGTGATCCACGTGTGCGCGCGTGGCTGTTCCAGATCCTCACGGTGGTCTTCGTGGTGGGCCTGGGCTGGTACCTGTTCCACAACACCCAGACCAACCTGCAGCACCGGGGCATCACCTCGGGCTTCGATTTCCTCGAGCGCAGCGCCGGCTTCGGCATCGCCCAGCACCTGATCCCCTACGTGGAATCGGACAGCTACGCCCGGGTGTTCGTCATCGGTCTGCTCAACACCCTGCTGGTAACCTTCATCGGCATCATCCTGGCGACGCTGCTGGGCTTCATCATCGGCGTGGCGCGGCTGTCGCCGAACTGGATGATCAACAAGCTGGCAACGGTGTACGTGGAGACCTTCCGCAACATTCCGCCGCTGCTGCAGATCCTGTTCTGGTACTTCGCCGTGTTCCTGACCCTGCCGGGGCCACGGGGCAGCATCAACATCGACGACACCTTCTTCATCAGCAACCGCGGCCTGAACATGCCCGGCGCCTCGATGGCCGAGGGCTTCTGGCCGTTCGTCATCGCGCTGGCGCTGGCGATCGTCGCCATCGCGGTGATGGTGCGTTTCGCCAACAAGCGTTTCGACGAAACCGGCGAGCCGTTCCACAAGTTCTGGGTCGGCCTGCTGCTGTTCATCGGCATCCCCGGCGTCTGCGCGCTGTTGTTCGGCAGCCCGGTGCACTGGGAAGTGCCGCAGCTCAAGGGCTTCAACTTCGTCGGTGGCTGGGTGCTGATCCCCGAGCTGCTGGCGCTGACCCTGGCGCTGACCATCTACACCGCGGCGTTCATCGCCGAGATCGTGCGTTCCGGCATCCGTTCGGTCAGCCATGGCCAGACCGAGGCGGCCCGCTCGCTGGGCCTGCGCGAAGGCCCGACGCTGCGCAAGGTGATCATTCCCCAGGCGTTGCGGGTGATCATTCCGCCGCTGACCAGCCAGTACCTGAACCTGGCGAAGAACTCGTCGCTGGCTGCCGGTATCGGCTACCCGGAGATGGTCTCGCTGTTCGCCGGTACCGTGCTCAACCAGACCGGCCAGGCCATCGAGGTGATCGCCATCACCATGAGCGTCTATCTCGCCATCAGCATCAGCATTTCGCTGCTGATGAACTGGTACAACAAGCGCATTGCGCTGATCGAGCGGTGAGGGTACTTCCGTGACAGCCCATGTTTTCAAACCCGACATGCCGCCACCGGTGAAGACCGTTGGCGTGCTCGCCTGGATGCGGGCCAACCTGTTCTCCAGCTGGCTCAACACCCTGCTGACATTGTTCGCCCTGTACCTGGTCTGGCTGATCGTGCCGCCGCTGGTGCAGTGGGCGTTCATCGACGCCAACTGGGTCGGCACCACCCGCGCCGACTGCACCAAGGAGGGCGCCTGCTGGGTGTTCATCCAGCAGCGCTTCGGCCAGTTCATGTACGGCTACTACCCGGCGGAACTGCGCTGGCGCGTCGACCTGACCGTGTGGCTCGCCGTGCTCGGCGCAGCGCCCTTGTTCATCAAGCGCTTCCCGCGCAAGGCCGTGTACGGCCTGGGCTTCCTGGTGCTGTACCCGATCCTCGCCTACATCCTGCTGCACGGCGGCGCGCTGGGCCTGGACACGGTGCCCACCAGCCAGTGGGGCGGCTTGATGCTGACCCTGGTGATCGCCACGGTCGGTATCGTCGGCGCCTTGCCGCTGGGCATCCTGCTGGCGCTGGGACGTCGCTCGAACATGCCGGCGGTGAAGGTGGTCTGCGTGACCTTCATCGAGTTCTGGCGCGGCGTGCCGCTGATCACCGTGCTGTTCATGTCGTCGGTGATGCTGCCGCTGTTCCTGCCCGAGGGCATGAGCTTCGACAAGCTGCTGCGGGCGATGATCGGCGTGATCCTGTTCCAGTCGGCGTACATCGCCGAGGTGGTGCGCGGCGGCCTGCAGGCCATCCCCAAGGGCCAGTACGAAGCCGCCGCGGCCATGGGCCTTGGCTACTGGCGGGCGATGGGCCTGGTGATCCTGCCCCAGGCGCTCAAGCTGGTGATCCCCGGCATCGTCAACACCTTCATCGCCCTGTTCAAGGACACCAGCCTGGTGATCATCATCGGCCTGTTCGACCTGCTCAACAGCGTCAAGCAGGCAGCGGCTGATCCGGCCTGGCTGGGCATGGCCACCGAGGGCTACGTGTTCGCCGCCCTGGTGTTCTGGATTTTCTGTTTCGGTATGTCCCGCTACTCCATGCACCTGGAGCGCAAGCTGGACACTGGCCACAAGCGTTAGGAGTTTCGAAATGAGTGAAGCGATCAAGCAGCCTGCCGGCCCCGAAGGCATCATCCAGATGCAGGGCGTGAACAAGTGGTACGGCCAGTTCCATGTGCTCAAGGACATCAACCTGAACGTGCGCCAGGGCGAGCGCATCGTCCTGTGCGGGCCGTCCGGCTCGGGCAAGTCGACCACCATCCGCTGCCTCAACCGCCTGGAGGAGCACCAGCAGGGGCGCATCGTCGTCGATGGTGTGGAGCTGACCAACGACCTCAAGCAGATCGAGGCGATCCGCCGCGAGGTGGGCATGGTGTTCCAGCACTTCAACCTGTTCCCGCACCTGACTATCCTGGAGAACTGCACCCTGGCGCCGATGTGGGTGCGCAAGCTGCCGCGGCGCAAGGCCGAGGAAATCGCCATGCACTTCCTCGAGCGCGTGCGCATTCCGGAGCAGGCGCACAAGTACCCGGGGCAGTTGTCCGGTGGTCAGCAGCAGAGGGTGGCGATTGCCCGGGCGCTGTGCATGAAGCCGAAGATCATGCTGTTCGACGAGCCGACTTCGGCGCTGGACCCGGAGATGGTCAAGGAGGTGCTCGACACCATGGTCAGCCTGGCCGAGGACGGCATGACCATGCTCTGCGTGACCCACGAGATGGGCTTTGCCCGCACCGTGGCGAACCGGGTGATCTTCATGGACAAGGGGGAGATCGTCGAGCAGGCCGCGCCGGATGACTTCTTCGACCGGCCGCGCAGTGATCGGACCAAGCTGTTCCTGAGCCAGATCCTGCATTGATGCAATCGGGGCCGCCCCACCGGGGGGGCTGACGCGGTCCCTGTAGGGCCTTGTGTCGCGATGGGCCGCTACGCGGCCCCGGGGATATGTGCTGCGAAGCTGAAAACCTGGGGCCGCTTACGCGCCCCATCGCGACACAAGGCCGTTCCTACAGGGTTGCGAAGCAGCCCTGATCCAAGCCTTATTTTTCTTCCTTCGTGGCCGCCGGCGCCGGCGGCGGTCGCAGCCCCACCTCGGCCACCAGCTTCAGCTGCTGCCCATTGCGCACCACCTCGATGGTGATCTTCTCGTTGGGCTTGATCCGCGCCACCTGGTTCATCGATTTACGCCCGTCACCGGCTGGCTCGCCGTTGATGCTCAGGATCACGTCACCCAGCTGCAGCCCCGCGCGCGCCGCCGGGCCATCGCGGAAGATGCCCGCCACGACGATCCCCGGGCGGCCCTGCATGCCGAACGATTCGGCCAGCTCCTGGCTCAGCGGCTGCACCTCGATGCCCAGCCAGCCACGGATCACCTGGCCGTGCTCGACGATCGACTTCATCACCTCCAGCGCCAGCTTGACCGGGATGGCGAAGCCGATGCCCTGAGAGCCGCCGGACTTGGAGAAGATCGCCGTGTTGATACCCACCAGGTTGCCGTTGGCATCCACCAGTGCGCCGCCGGAGTTGCCCGGGTTGATCGCAGCGTCAGTCTGGATGAAGTCTTCGTAGTTGTTCAGGCCCAGCTGGTTGCGGCCGGTGGCGCTGATGATGCCCATGGTCACGGTCTGGCCGACGCCGAACGGGTTGCCGATGGCCAGGGTCACGTCACCGATGTGGATGTTGTCGGAGCGGCCGATGGTGATCGCCGGCAGGCTCTTGAGGTCGATCTTCAGCACCGCCAGGTCGGTTTCCGGGTCGCTGCCGATCACCCGGGCGAGGGTCTCGCGACCGTCCTTGAGGGCCACGACGATCTGATCGGCGCCGCTGGTGACGTGGTTGTTGGTCAGCAGGTAGCCTTCCGGGCTCATGATCACCGCCGAGCCCAGGCTCGACTCCCAGCGCCGCTGCTTGGGCAGGTTGTCGCCGAAGAAGCGGCGGAACTGCGGGTCTTCGAACAGCGGGTGGGCGCTCTTGTTCACCACCTTGGTGGTGTACAGGTTGACCACGGCGGGCGCGGCCAGGGTCACGGCATCGGCGTAGGACACCGGGCCCTGCATGATCTTCGTGGTTTGTGGCGCCTGCTGCAGGTTGACGTCCTGGCTGGGCAGGCCGACCCATTGCGGGAAGCGCTGGATGATCAGCATGGCGATCAGCACGCCGGTGAGCAGGGGCCAGCCGAAGTAACGCAGAGCCTTGAACATGAATGAATCCTGGGAGTAGGGCGGGGGCCATGTCAGTTCGGCCCGGGGCGAGCGCGCGCGATCATACACGTGAAAAATCCGGACGGCGACGGTCGGTGTATCGCGGGGCAAGCCCGCTCCCACGCCTTTCGCGCACGGCGTGGGAGCGGGCTTGCCCCGCGAAGGGGAGAACCTGACAGCGGTTCCCCCGAAACCGGCGACGGCCCATAATGGCGGCCATTATAGGGCCTCGCGCCCTGCCGCAACGCCGAATTCGAGGAGATTTTTCATGGCCGTCGCCCTCAATACCCTGGTCGAGGAAGCCGAGCGCTACCTGGGCAGCGCGAAGATCCAGGACTACTGCCCCAACGGCCTGCAGGTCGAGGGCCGCCCCCAGGTCAGCCGTATCGTCAGCGGCGTGACCGCCAGCCAGGCGCTGCTGGACGCGGCGGTTGAGGCCGAGGCCGACCTGGTGCTGGTGCACCATGGCTACTTCTGGAAGGGCGAGAACCCGTGCATCACCGGGATCAAGCAGCGGCGCCTGAAGACCCTGCTCAAGCACGATATCAGCCTGCTGGCTTTCCACCTGCCGCTGGACGTGCACCCGGAAGTGGGCAACAACATGCAGCTGGCGCGCCAGCTGGATATCACCGTCGAAGGCCCGCTGGACCCGAACAATCCCAAGGTGGTCGGCCTGGTCGGTTCGCTGGCGGAACCTGTGTCGGCGCGGGACTTCGCCCGTCGGGTACGCGAGGCGCTGGGGCGCGAGCCGTTGGTCGTCGAGGGTGAGCAGATGATCCGCCGGGTCGGCTGGTGCACCGGGGGTGGGCAGGGCTACATCGACACCGCCATCGCCGCCGGGGTCGACCTGTTCATCAGTGGCGAGGCGTCCGAGCAGACCTTCCACAGTGCCCGCGAGAACGGCGTGAGCTTCATCGCTGCCGGGCACCACGCCACCGAGCGCTATGGCGTGCAGGCGCTGGGGGACTACCTGGCGCGGCGGTTCGCGGTCGAGCACCTGTTCATCGATTGTCCGAATCCGATCTGACGGCCTCATCGCGGGGCAAGCCCGCTCCCACGAACACCGTGGGAGCGGGCTTGCCCCGCGATGCTTTTTCGCCCAAACCCCCAGTCATATCGTTAGATTGTTTCGATCTAGGCAGCCTCCTAAATAGAATCAGGTGCTGTGATAAAGTGGCTCGCTCGAACACGGCCCGCAGGCCGTCCATAAGATCGTTTTTCGTGAGTAGCCATGGTCGACAATCTGACGCACTTGAAACAGCTGGAGGCGGAGAGCATCCACATCATCCGCGAGGTGGCCGCCGAGTTCGACAACCCGGTGATGCTGTACTCGATCGGCAAGGATTCCGCGGTCATGCTGCACCTGGCGCGCAAGGCGTTCTTCCCGGGCAAGCTGCCGTTCCCGGTGATGCACGTCGACACCCAGTGGAAGTTCCAGGAGATGTACCGCTTCCGCGACAAGATGGTCGAAGAGATGGGCCTGGAGCTGATCACCCACGTCAACCCCGAGGGTGTGGCACAGGGCATCAATCCGTTCACCCATGGCAGCTCCAAGCACACCGACATCATGAAGACCCAGGGCCTGAAGCAGGCGCTGGACAAGCATGGCTTCGACGCCGCCTTCGGTGGCGCGCGCCGCGACGAAGAGAAGTCGCGGGCCAAGGAGCGCGTCTACTCGTTCCGTGACAGCAAGCACCGCTGGGACCCGAAGAACCAGCGCCCGGAGCTGTGGAACATCTACAACGGCAAGGTCAACAAGGGCGAGTCGATCCGCGTGTTCCCGCTGTCGAACTGGACCGAGCTGGACATCTGGCAGTACATCTACCTCGAAGGCATTCCGATCGTGCCGCTGTACTTCGCCGCCGAGCGCGAAGTGATCGAGAAGAACGGCACCCTGATCATGATCGACGACGAGCGCATCCTCGAGCACCTGAGCGACGAGGAGAAGGCGCGCATCGTCAAGAAGAAAGTGCGTTTCCGTACCCTGGGCTGCTACCCGCTGACGGGCGCGGTCGAGTCTGAAGCCGAGACCCTGACGGACATCATCCAGGAAATGCTCCTGACCCGAACGTCCGAGCGCCAGGGCCGCGTCATCGACCACGATGGCGCCGGCTCCATGGAAGACAAAAAACGCCAAGGCTACTTCTAATTTCAGGGTTTCCTCATGTCGCACCAATCCGATTTGATCAGCGAGGACATCCTCGCCTACCTGGCCCAGCACGAGCGTAAAGAACTGCTGCGCTTCCTGACCTGCGGCAACGTGGACGACGGCAAGAGCACCCTGATCGGGCGCCTGCTGCACGATTCGAAGATGATCTACGAGGACCACCTCGAGGCCATCACCCGCGACTCGAAAAAGTCCGGCACCACCGGCGAGGAAGTCGACCTGGCGCTGCTGGTGGACGGCCTGCAGGCCGAGCGCGAGCAGGGCATCACCATCGATGTCGCCTACCGCTACTTCTCCACCGCCAAGCGCAAGTTCATCATTGCCGACACCCCGGGCCACGAGCAGTACACCCGCAACATGGCCACCGGCGCGTCCACCTGCGACCTGGCGATCATCCTGGTCGATGCCCGCTACGGCGTGCAGACCCAGACCCGCCGGCACAGCTACATCGCCTCGTTGCTGGGCATCAAGCACATCGTCGTCGCGGTCAACAAGATGGACCTCAAGGGCTTCGACGAGCAGGTCTTCGAGTCGATCAAGACCGACTACCTGAAGTTCGCCGAAGGCATCAACCTCAAACCGTCGAGCCTGCACTTCGTGCCGATGTCGGCGCTCAAGGGCGACAACGTGGTCAACCGCAGCGAGCGTTCGCCGTGGTACACGGGCCCGGCGCTGATGGAGATCCTCGAGACCGTCGAGATCGCCGCCGACCGCAACGTCACCGACCTGCGTTTCCCGGTGCAGTACGTCAACCGTCCGAACCTGAACTTCCGTGGCTTCGCCGGCACCATCGCCGGTGGCGTGGTGCACAAGGGGGACGAGATCGTCGTGCTGCCGTCGGGCAAGAGCAGCCGGGTCAAGTCCATCGTCACCTATGAAGGCGAGTTGGAGAACGCCGGCCCCGGCCAGGCCGTGACCCTGACCATGGAAGACGAGATCGACATCTCCCGTGGCGACCTGCTGGTGCATGCCGACAACGTACCGTCGGTCACCGACCAGTTCGACGCCATGCTGGTGTGGATGGCCGAGGAGCCGATGCTCCCGGGCAAGAAA
Organism: Pseudomonas sp. BW16M2; assembly: GCF_014268865.1. Taxonomy (NCBI): domain Bacteria; kingdom Pseudomonadati; phylum Pseudomonadota; class Gammaproteobacteria; order Pseudomonadales; family Pseudomonadaceae; genus Pseudomonas; species Pseudomonas sp. BW16M2. The sequence goes on from NZ_JABWRI010000007.1 coordinate 133,934, forward strand.
TACGACATCAAGCGCGCCACCAGCTACGTGCCGGGCTCGATTGCCAGCATCACCCACAAGGTCGATGTGAACACCCTGGAGCAGGGCGCCGCCAGCGCGCTGCAGCTCAACGAGATCGGCCGGGTCAAGGTCGCGCTGGACAGCGCCATCGCCCTGGACGGCTACGAGAGCAACCGCACTACCGGCGCGTTCATCGTCATCGACCGCCTGACCAACGGCACCGTCGGCGCCGGCATGATCATCGCCCCGCCGGTACTGCCGCACGGCAGCACCGGCCAGCACGGCAAGCTGGCCCATGTGTCCACCGAAGAGCGTGCCCTGCGCTTCGGCCAGCAGCCGGCCACCGTGCTGTTCAGCGGCCTGTCCGGCGCTGGCAAGAGCACCCTGGCCTATGCCGTGGAGCGCAAGCTGTTCGACATGGGTCGTGCGGTCTATGTGCTCGATGGCCAGAACCTGCGCCACGACCTGAACAAGGGCCTGCCGCAGGACCGCGCCGGTCGCACCGAGAACTGGCGCCGCGCCGCCCATGTGGCGCGCCAGTTCAACGAAGCCGGCCTGCTGACCCTGGCCGCGTTCGTTGCCCCGGATGCCGAAGGCCGCGAGCAGGCCAAGGCGCTGATCGGCAAGGAACGTCTGGTCACCGTCTATGTGCAGGCGTCGCCGCTGGTGTGCCGTGAGCGTGATCCGCAAGGGCTGTACGCGGCCGGTGGCGACAACATTCCGGGCGAGAGCTTCCCGTTCGATGTGCCGTTGGATGCGGACCTGGTGATCGACACCCAGTCGGTCAGTGTCGATGAGGGCGTGAAGCTGGTGTTGGATGTGCTGCGTCAGCGTGGCGCGATCTGAGTAACCGCGTAATCTGAGAAACCCCGCTTCGGCGGGGTTTTTTGTTTGGTTCGGGAGAGCTGGGGCTGCACAGCAGCCCCCGGCATTGCTAGATATGTTTTTCGGTAACCGGAATCACCCGCCGCTCCTTTACCGCCTTGTACGAAAAACTCGAATAGATCTCCTTCACCCCCGGCAACCGTTGCAGCACCTCCCGGGTGAACTCGCCGAACGACTCCAGGTCCCGCGCCAGGATCTCCAGCAAAAAGTCATAGCGCCCGGAGATGTTGTGGCAGGCGACGATCTCGGGAATCTCCATCAGCCGCTGCTCGAACGCCAGGGCCATCTCCTTGGTGTGCGAGTCCATCATGATGCTGACGAACGCGGTCACCCCGAAGCCCAGCGACTTGGGTGAAAGAATGGCCTGGTAGCCGGTGATGTAGCCGTTGTCCTCCAGCAGCTTGACCCGCCGCCAGCAGGGCGAGGTGGTCAAGGCGACCTGGTCGGCGAGTTCGGAAACGGTCAGGCGGGCGTTGTCCTGCAGGGCGGCGAGCAGGGCGCGGTCGGTACGGTCGAGAGCTGAAGGCATGTCTTGCCCTCCTGGTTCTGTTTTTGTTGTTTTTCTTTCAAAACTTGCGCAATTGCGTGGGCAAATTTGGAAAAAGCGCGGCAGCTTGGTGGCATAAGCTTATAACAAACCACAAGAGGCTGTTGCCATGCGCGACTCCAACAAGAACACCGGTTTCTCCACGCGGGCCATCCACCATGGCTATGACCCGCTGTCCCACGGCGGCGCCCTGGTGCCGCCGGTGTACCAGACCGCCACCTATGCCTTCCCCACCGTCGAGTACGGCGCCGCCTGCTTCGCGGGCGAGGAACCGGGGCATTTCTATAGCCGCATTTCCAATCCGACCCTGGCCCTGCTCGAGCAGCGCATGGCGTCCCTGGAGGGGGGCGAGGCCGGCCTGGCGCTGGCCTCCGGCATGGGCGCCATCACCGCTACGCTATGGACCCTGCTACGCCCCGGTGACGAGCTGATCGTCGGCAGCACCCTGTACGGCTGCACCTTCGCCTACCTGCACCACGGCATCGGCGAGTTCGGCGTGAAGATCCGTCATGTCGACCTCAACGACATCCCGGCACTGCAGGCCGCGATCACGCCGAAGACGCGGATGATCTATTTCGAAACCCCGGCCAACCCCAACATGCAGTTGGTGGATATCGCCGCGGTGGTCGATGCCGCCCGTGGCCATGATTTGAGCATCGTGGTCGACAACACCTACTGCACGCCCTACCTGCAACGCCCGCTGGAGTTGGGCGTGGACCTGGTGGTGCATTCGGCCACCAAGTACCTGTCCGGGCATGGCGACATCACCGCCGGTTTGGTGGTCGGGCGCAAGGCGCTGGTCGATCGTATCCGCCTGGAAGGGCTCAAGGACATGACCGGCGCGGTGCTGTCGCCCCATGACGCGGCGCTGCTGATGCGCGGCATCAAGACCCTGGCCCTGCGCATGGACCGTCACTGCGCCAATGCCCAGCAGGTGGCCGAGTTCCTCGCCGAACAATCACAGGTCGAGCTGCTGCATTACCCGGGCCTGCCGTCCTTCCCGCAGTACGCGCTGGCCCAGCGGCAGATGCGCCTGCCGGGCGGCATGATTGCCTTCGAACTCAAGGGCGGGATCGAGGCCGGCCGTCGCTTCATGAACGCCCTGCAGCTGTTCAGCCGCGCGGTGAGCCTGGGCGATGCCGAGTCACTGGCCCAGCACCCGGCGAGCATGACCCACTCCAGCTATACCCAGCAGGAGCGTGCCGAGCATGGCATCTCGGAAGGGCTGGTGCGCCTGTCGGTGGGGCTGGAAGACATCGACGACCTGCTCGCCGACATTGCCCAGGCCCTGAAGGCCTGCGCCTGAACCGCCACGGACGAGGCCTGCGCGATGGTAGCGATGATGAACCCGAACGAGCCGTTGACGGCCCTCGAAGCCGCCCTGGACAGTGACCCCGGGGAAACCGCCGAGTGGTGCGAGGCCCTGTCCTCGACCCTGGCCCACTGCGGCCCGGCGCGGGCGCGCTACCTGCTGCAGCGCCTGCAGGCCCATGCCCTGGAGCTGGGCCTGGAGCGTGAGGCCCATGCCTTCTCGGCCTACCGCAACACCTTGCCGGTGGAGCAGCAGGGCAACTATCCGGGCGACCTGGAACTGGACGAGCGAATCACCGGCATCCTGCGCTGGAATGCCCTGGCCATGGTGGTGCGGGCCAATCATGCCTACGGCGAGCTGGGCGGGCATATCGCCAGCTATGCCTCGGCGGCGGAAATCTTCGAGGTCGGTTTCCAGCATTTCTTCCGTGGCGAGGGCGGCGGCGCGCAGCGCAGTGGCGACCTGGTGTTCTTCCAACCGCACTCGGCGCCGGGCATCTATGCCCGCGCCTTCCTTGAAGGGCGCCTGAGCGAGGCGCAACTGGCCAACTATCGCCAAGAAGTCGCGGGCAACGGCCTGTGCTCCTATCCGCATCCCTGGCTGATGCCCGAATTCTGGCAGTTCCCCACCGGCTCCATGGGCATCGGCCCGCTCAATGCCATCTACCAGGCCCGGTTCATGCGCTACCTGCAGCACCGTGGCCTGCTCGACACCTCGGCGCGGCATGTGTGGGGCGTGTTCGGCGATGGCGAGATGGACGAGCCGGAGTCGATTGCCGGCCTGACCCTGGCCGCCCGCGAAGGCCTGGACAACCTGACCTTCATCGTCAACTGCAACCTGCAGCGCCTGGACGGCCCGGTGCGTGGCAACGGCCAGATCATCCAGGAACTCGAAGCGCTGTTCAGCGGCGCCGGCTGGAACGTGATCAAGGTGCTCTGGGGCTCGGAGTGGGACGCGCTGTTCGCCCGGGATCATGAGCATGCGTTGCTGCGCCAGCTGGCGGCGACACCCGACGGGCAGTTCCAGACTCTCGGTGCCAAGGACGGCAGCTACAACCTCGAGCACTTCTTCAAGCAGAACCCGGCGCTGCAGCGCCTGGTGGCGCACATGAGCGCCGACGAGATCAACGCCCTCAAGCGTGGTGGCCACGATTTTCGCAAGCTGCATGCCGCCTATGCCGCGGCCAAGGCCTGCAAGGGCCGGCCGACGGTGATCCTGGCCAAGACCAAGAAAGGCTACGGCATGAGCAGTGCCGGTGAGTCGCGGATGACCGCGCACCAGGCCAAGAAGCTCGATGTGCAGGCGCTGCTGGCCTTCCGCGACCGCTTCCACCTGCCGCTGTCGGACGAGGACGTGGAGCAGCTGCGCTTCTACCGTCCGGCCGCCGACAGCCCGGAGATGATCTACCTGCGCCAGCGCCGCGAGGCCCTGGGCGGGCCGCTGCCGGTGCGGCTCAGCGATTGCGCCGGCCTGCCCGTGCCGGACCTGGACAGCTTCGCCGGCTTCGCCCTGCGCGCCGAGGGCAAGGATATGTCCACCACCATGGCCGCCGTGCGCCTGCTCGGCAACTGGCTCAAGATGCCGGGGCTGGGGCCGCGGGTGGTACCGATCGTCGCCGACGAAGCGCGGACCTTCGGCATGGCCAGCCTGTTCCGCCAGATCGGCATCTACTCGCCCCAGGGGCAACGCTACGAGCCGGAGGACGCCGGCTCGCTGCTGGTCTACAAGGAAGCGCGCGACGGCCAGTTGCTGGAGGAGGGCATCACCGAGGCCGGGGCGATCTCTTCGTGGATCGCGGCGGCGACTGCCTATGCGGTGCATGGCGAGGCGATGCTGCCGGTGTATATCTATTACTCGATGTTCGGTTTCCAGCGGGTCGGCGACCTGATCTGGGCCGCCGCCGACCAGCGCGCCCGCGGCCTGTTGCTCGGCGCCACCGCGGGGCGCACCACGCTGGGTGGCGAGGGGCTGCAGCACCAGGACGGCTCGAGCCTGGTCATGGCCTCCATGGTGCCCAACTGCCGCGCCTGGGACCCGTGCTTTGCCGGCGAGCTGGCGGTGATCCTCGACCATGCCGCACGGCGCATGCTGGTGGAGCAACGGGACGAGTTCCACTACGTGGCGGTGATGAATGAAAACTACCCGCAGCCGTCGTTGCCCGAAGATGTGCACGACGATGTGTTGCGAGGCATGTACCGGTTTGCCCGGCATGCGTCGGCGGCACCTCGTGGCCAGGTGCGCTTGTTGGGCTCGGGCACCATCCTGCGCGAGGTGATCGCCGCCGGCGAGTTGCTGGCCAGTGATTGGCAGATCGACAGCGAAGTGTTCAGCGTTACCAGTTTCAGCGAGCTGGCGCGTGGGGCCAGGGACGCGCAACGCCTGGCGATGGCCGGGGAGCAGGGGGATTGTCACGTGCGTTGTTGCCTGCCCGGTGATGCCCCGGTGATCGCGGCCAGCGACTATGTGCGTGCCTGGCCGCAACTGATTGCCGAGTATGTGCAGGCGCCCTACATCACCCTGGGCACTGATGGTTTCGGGCGCAGTGATACGCGTCAGCAACTGCGGCGGTTCTTTGAGGTGGACCGGCATGCCGTGGCCTTGGCGGCGTTGTACGGGCTGGTGTGCCAGGGCGTGCTGCCGGCGGATGTGCTAGGACAGGCGAGGGCGCGGTATGGGATTGGCGAGGAGGGGGCGGCCTGGTATCGGTGAGGTGATCTGGGCCGACCCTGTCGCGGGGCAAGCCCGCTCCCACGGAGTGATATGGCGGGTAGATCCTGCCCACAAAAAAGGCCTCTTTCGAGGCCTTTTGCATGTCATTGACTCAGCGCTTGAGCCCGTAGCTCTCGTCGAGCATGCCCGGCGAGTTCGGGGCCTTTGGTGCATAGTCGCGTGGCACCTCGGCGGTGTCCTTCGGCGGCGTCAGGCGATCACGCGGGCCTTGCGCGGCTTCCGAGTGCAGCGCGGCCAGCAGGCGCTGGCGGGTCAACTCGTCCAGGGCCAGGCGGTTGGCGCCGTCGGCCAGGTGGTCCTGGACGTCCTGGTAGCTCTGGGTCAGTTTCTTGACCAGCGAGGCAGTGCTGTTGAAGTGGGTCACCACTTCATTCTGGTAATTGTCGAAGCGCTGCTGGATGTCATCCAGCTGGCGTTGGGTGTTGCTCGGTGCCGCGTTGGGCAGCAGGCGGGCCAGTGCGAAACCGACGCCGACGCCGACAACCAGGGCCAGGGTCGGCAGCAACCAAACAAGGAGCGAGTGTTCCACGAGTCCTTCCTCTATAAACGGCTTTGCTTTACGTTAACGGCTCAGACCTGCGCTGTATACCGCGAGCGATCGCAAATCAGAACAGAATTCCTCAGCTAGACGAGTCGACCCTCCTCGAGGTCACGGAGTAGTGCCTTGCTTATCCGCGAAACACCCTTGTTCATCGATGGCCCGAGCGGCCAGCTGGAAGCCTTGTACCTGGACGTGGCCGACGCCCGTGGCGCGGTGCTGATCTGCCACCCCAACCCGGTCCAGGGCGGCACCATGCTCAACAAGGTGGTGTCGACCCTGCAACGCACTGCCCGCGACGCTGGCTACGTCACCCTGCGCTTCAACTACCGTGGTGTCGGCCAGAGCGCCGGCAGCCACGACATGGGCGCCGGTGAAGTGGCCGACGCCGAGGCCGCCGCCGCCTGGCTACGTGAACAGCATCCCGAACTGCCGCTGGTGTTGATGGGCTTCTCATTCGGTGGCTTTGTCGCTACCAGCCTGGCAGGTCGTCTGGAGGCCGAGGGTGTGGAGCTGCAACATCTGTTCATGATCGCCCCGGCGGTGATGCGTCTGACGGAGCAGTTTGCGCTACCTGAGCGCGCTACGCTGACCATCGTGCAGCCTGATACCGACGAAGTCGTCGATCCGCAGTTGGTATACGACTGGTCCGACGCGCTGTCGCGCCCCCATGAGCTGCTGAAAGTGGCAGAATGCGGACACTTCTTCCATGGCAAGCTGACCGATCTGAAGGATCTGCTGCTGCCGCGCCTTTCGAACTGAGCCAAGCCTGAATAAGCGAACACCCATGACCACGCGCATCCTCACCGGTATCACCACCACCGGCACCCCGCACCTGGGCAACTACGCCGGCGCCATCCGCCCGGCCATCCTCGCCAGCCAGCAGCCCGGTGTCGACTCGTTCTACTTCCTGGCCGACTACCACGCCCTGATCAAGTGCGACGACCCGCAGCGCATCCAGCGCTCGCGCCTCGAAATCGCCGCCACCTGGCTGGCCGGTGGCCTGGATCCGGACAAGGTGACCTTCTACCGCCAGTCGGACATCCCCGAGATCCCCGAGCTGACCTGGCTGCTGACCTGTGTCGCCGCCAAGGGCCTGCTCAACCGCGCCCACGCCTACAAGGCCTCGGTGGACAAGAACGTCGAGGCCGGCGAAGACCCGGACGCCGGCGTGACCATGGGCCTGTTCAGCTACCCGGTGCTGATGGCCGCCGACATCCTGATGTTCAACGCCAACAAGGTGCCGGTCGGCCGCGACCAGATCCAGCACGTGGAAATGGCCCGTGACATCGGCCAGCGCTTCAACCACTTGTTCGGCCAGGGCAAGGACTTCTTCGCCCTGCCGGAAGCGGTGATCGAGGAGAGCGTCGCCACCCTGCCGGGCCTGGACGGGCGCAAGATGTCCAAGAGCTACGACAACACCATCCCGCTGTTCACCAGCGCCAAGGACATGAAGGACGCCATCTCGCGCATCGTCACCGACTCCAAGGCGCCGGGCGAGGCCAAGGATCCGGACAATTCGCACCTGTTCACTCTGTTCCAGGCCTTCTCCACGCCAGCGCAATGCGCCGCGTTCCGTGAAGAGCTGGTGCAAGGCCTGGGCTGGGGCGAGGCCAAGCAGCGCCTGTTCCAGCTGCTCGACGGCCAGCTGGCCGAAAAGCGCGAGCACTACCACCAACTGATCTCGCGCCCATCGGACCTGGAGGACATTCTCCTGGCCGGTGCCGCCAAGGCCCGCAAGATCGCCACGCCGTTCCTGGAGCAACTGCGCGAGGCGGTTGGCCTGCGCTCGTTCCGCACCACCGTGCAAGCCACCACTGAAGTGAAGAAGAAGGCTGCCAAGACCGCCCGCTTCGTCAGCTTCCGCGACGAGGACGGCAGCTTCCGCTTCCGCCTGCTGGCCGCCGATGGCGAGCAACTGCTGCTGTCGCGCAGCTTTGCCGATGGCAAGAGCGCCGGTGCGGTGAGCAAGCAACTGCAGCAAGGTGGCGAGGCCGATGTACGGGTCGAGGGTCTGAGCTTCAGCCTGTGGCTGGAGGGCGAGCAGGTTGCCGACGGGCCGCAGTTCGAGGCCGCCGAAGCCCGTGATGCGGCGGTCCAGAGCCTGCGCGAAGCGCTGCAACCCGTTCAGGAGTAATAGGTTTCGTGGGAGCGGGCTTGCCCCGCGATTGGCGTTGGATCATGCACAAAGCTTTGTTTTCCGACGCCATCGCGGGGCAAGCCCGCTCCCACGAGTTTTATTCCTGCGCGCATTGGTCGCATGTATCATTGCCATCAGGCGGGCCGGTCGCTACAGTGACGGCCCGTTTTTTGTTGCCTCGCTAACGAAATCATGACGCCCCTAGAACGATATCAAGCAGATCTGAAACGTCCCGACTTCTTCCATGACGCGGCGCAGGAAACTGCGGTGCGTCACCTGCAGCGCCTGTACGACGACCTGGTGCGTGCGCAGAACAACAAGCCGGGCATGTTCGGCAAGCTGTTCGGCAAGAAGGAGCAGACGCCGGTCAAGGGCCTGTATTTCTGGGGCGGGGTAGGGCGAGGCAAGACCTACCTGGTCGACACCTTCTATGAAGCGCTGCCGTTCAAGCAGAAGATGCGCACGCACTTCCACCGCTTCATGAAGCGCGTCCACGAGGAGATGAAGACCCTCAAGGGCGAGAAGAACCCGCTGACCATCATCGCCAAGCGCTTCAGCGAAGAGGCCAAGGTGATCTGCTTCGACGAGTTCTTCGTCTCCGACATCACCGATGCGATGATCCTCGGCACCCTGATGGAAGAGCTGTTCAAGAACGGCGTGTCGCTGGTGGCCACCTCCAACATCGTCCCCGACGGCCTGTACAAGGACGGCCTGCAGCGCGCGCGCTTCCTGCCGGCCATCGCCATGATCAAGCAGTACACCGACGTGGTGAACGTCGACAGCGGCGTGGACTACCGGTTGCGCCATCTGGAGCAGGCCGAACTGTTCCACTTCCCGCTCGACGCTGCAGCCCATGAGAGCTTGCGGGCGAGCTTCAAGGCGCTGACTCCGGAGTGCACCCAGGCCGTCGAGAACGACGTGCTGATGATCGAAAACCGCGAGATCCACGCCCTGCGCACCTGTGACGACGTCGCCTGGTTCGACTTCCGCGCCCTGTGCGATGGGCCCCGCAGCCAGAACGACTACATCGAACTGGGCAAGATCTTCCACGCCGTGCTGCTGAGCAATGTCGAGCAGATGGGCGTGACCACCGACGACATCGCCCGGCGCTTCATCAACATGGTCGACGAGTTCTACGACCGTAACGTGAAGCTGATCATCTCGGCGGAAGTGGAGCTGAAGGACCTGTATACCGGCGGACGTCTGAGCTTCGAGTTCCAGCGTACCCTGAGCCGGTTGCTGGAGATGCAGTCCCACGAGTTCCTGTCGCGGGCGCACAAGCCGTAAACCAACGCGGCAAACCATCGCGGGGCAAGCCCGCTCCCACCGGTCCGTGGGAGCGGGCTTGCCCCGCGATGGTTTTCAGGCTTCCTGCATGAACTGCTGCCGATACTGGTTCGGCGACAGCTCGGTGTGCTGGCGGAACAACCGAGCGAAGAAGCTCGCGTCGTCGTACCCCACCTCATAGCTGATGGTCTTGATGCTCTTGCGCGTGCTCGACAGCAGGCCCTTGGCTGTCTCGATCCGTAGCCGTTGCAAGTAGTGCAGCGGCTTGTCGCCGGTGGCGCTCTGGAAGCGGCGCATGAAGTTGCGGATGCTCATGCCGTGGTTGCGGGCCACGTCCTCGAAGCGGAACTTGTCGGCGAAGTGTTCCTCGAGCCAGTGCTGGATCTGCAGGATGATCAGGTCCTGGTGCAGCTTCTGGCCGCCGAAGCCCATGCGCCCCGGGGTGTAGCTGCGCTGCACCTCGTAGAGGATGTCGCGGGCCACGGCGCGGGCCACGTTGGCGCCGCAGAACCGCTCGATCAGGTAGATGTACAGGTCGCAGGCCGAGGTGGTGCCGCCGGCGCAGTACAGGTTGTCGGCATCGGTCAGGTGCTTGTCCTGGTTCAGGCGGATCTTCGGGAAGCGCTCGGCGAAGCTGGCGAAGAAGCGCCAGTAGGTGGTCGCCTCCTTGCCGTCGAGCAGCCCGGATTCGGCCAGCCAGAACACGCCGCTGGCCTCGGCGCACAGCACCGCGCCGCGGGCATGCTGCTCGCGCAGCCAGGGTAGGACCTGGGGGTAGCGTTGCAGCAGGTTGTCGAAGTCGTCCCAGAAGGCCGGCAGGATGATCACGTCGGCGTCGTTCAGGCCGCTGTCGACCGGCAGCTGCACGTTGCTGAAGCTGTCCACGGGCAAGCCGTCCGGGCTCACCAGGCCGATCTCGAACATCGGCTGCAGGCCCAGGCCCAACTGTTTGCTGTAGCGCAGGCTGGCCAGGTGGAAGAAATCCTTGGCCTGCATCAGTGTCGAAGCGAACACTTTATCCACGGCCAGGATGCTGACGCGCCGCAAGGACGCGGAGGGTTGGGTAAACATCATTGTCATTGTTCTTATAGGGTAGAGTGGTCAATCACCGGCTGGATCGTCTTATTTTTTGGCGATTGTGTCTACCCCGCCAAAGTACGATCTCCATCGCGCGGCAAGCCCGCTCCCACGTTAATCGCAAAGACTCGTGGGAGCGGGCTTGCCCCGCGATGGGCCGTCAGCTCAAGGCGCCGGATTAGGCTGCTCCTGATGCACCGCCTCGATCGCCGCCAGCAGCTCATCGCCCAGGTTCAGCGCCTGGCTGTCGATATTGCTGCGCAACTGCTCGAGGCTGGTGGCGCCGATGATGTTGCTGGTCACGAACGGCTGGCGCGTCACGAAGGCCAGCGCCATCTGCGCCGGGTCCAGCCCGTGTTCACGGGCCAGCTGCACGTAACGGCTGCAGGCAGCCACGGTCTGTGGGTTGGAGTAGCGGGCGAAGCGGCTGAACAGGGTCAGGCGGGCATTTGCCGGGCGGGCGCCGTTTTCATACTTACCCGAGAGCATGCCGAAGGCCAGCGGCGAATAGGCCAGCAGGCCGCACTGCTCGCGGATCGCCACCTCCGCCAGGCCCACCTCGAAGCTGCGGTTGAGCAGGTTGTAGGGGTTCTGGATCGACACCGCCCGTGGCCAGCCGCGGGTCTCGGCCAGGTGCAGGAACTTCAGGGTGCCCCACGGGGTTTCGTTGGACAGGCCGATGTGGCGGATCTTGCCGGCGCGGACCTGGTCGTCGAGCACCTCCAGGGTTTCCTCCAGCGGGGTGAAGATATCCTGGGGCAGGTGCTGGTAGCCGAGCTTGCCGAAGAAGTTGGTGCTGCGCTCGGGCCAGTGCAGCTGGTACAGGTCGATGCGGTCGGTCTGCAGGCGCTTCAGGCTCGCGTCCAGCGCGGCGACGATGTGCTGGCGGTTGTGCTTGAGCTGGCCGTCGCGGATATGGCTGATGCCGTTGCCGGGGCCGGCGACCTTGCTGGCCAGGATCCAGTCGTCGCGGTCGCCGTTGCCGGCGAACCAGTTGCCGATGATGCGCTCGGTGGCGGCGTAGGTTTCCGGGCGCGGTGGCACCGGGTACATCTCGGCGGTGTCGATGAAGTTGATGCCGCGGGCCTTGGCCAGGGCGATCTGGGCGAAGGCCTGGTCCTGGGTGTTCTGCTCGCCCCAGGTCATGGTGCCCAGGCACAGGGCGCTGACGTTGAGGTCGGTGCGGCCGAGCTTGCGGTATTCCATCGGGAAGACGCTCCATGGCAAAGAGGCCCATAAAAGCAGGTTGAAATTTTTCCTGCAATCTGGATAATTCGGCCCCTCTCCGTGTGGCGGAAGTGATGCACCACCATGCAGGGGAACCCTTGTCGAACATTGGCGTGCCCGACCCGAGCCCCCAAAAGCGTCAGCGTTCGGCTGCGCGCTTGCCCTTGGCAAGCTGTGCACTATCCAGTAAGATTCGCCGTCTATTTTTCGCTGGGCGGCCTCTGAGGCTTTAGAGAATGAAAACTTTTACTGCTAAACCGGAAACAGTAAAGCGCGAGTGGTTCGTAGTCGACGCCGCTGGTCAGACCCTGGGTCGTCTGGCTACCGAAATCGCTAGCCGCCTGCGTGGCAAGCACAAGCCAGAATACACCCCTCACGTTGACACCGGCGACTACATCGTCGTCATCAACGCCGAGCAAATCCGTGTGACTGGTGCCAAGTCTTCCGACAAGATGTACTACTCCCACTCCGGCTTCCCGGGCGGTATCAAGGAAATCAACTTCGAGAAGTTGATCGCCAAGGCCCCTGAGCGTGTTATCGAAACCGCGGTCAAAGGCATGCTGCCGAAGAACCCGCTGGGTCGCGACATGTACCGCAAGCTGAAAGTGTACGCGGGTGCAGCTCACCCACACACTGCTCAGCAGCCTCAAGAACTGAAGATCTAACGGGATAGTTCATTATGTCGGCGACTCAAAACTACGGCACTGGCCGTCGCAAGACCGCAACCGCACGTGTATTCCTGCGTCCGGGCACTGGCAACATTTCCATCAACAACCGTTCTCTGGACGTGTTCTTCGGCCGCGAAACCGCTCGCATGGTTGTTCGCCAGCCGCTGGAACTGACCGAGACCGTTGAGAAGTTCGACATCTACGTCACCGTTTCCGGTGGTGGTGTCAGCGGTCAAGCCGGTGCAATCCGCCACGGCATCACCCGCGCCCTGATGGAATACGACGAAACCCTGCGTGGCGCCCTGCGTCGTGCTGGCTACGTCACCCGCGACGCTCGTGAAGTCGAGCGTAAGAAAGTGGGTCTGCGTAAAGCGCGTAAGCGTCCTCAGTACTCCAAGCGTTAATAGCGCTTCGGCAGTCGAAAAAAGCCCGGTTCCTTTTTGGAACCGGGCTTTTTTTATGTCTTGAACTAACCTCTCTGTCAGTCCGTGGCCGTTTGTCGCATAGACACAGATCAAGCAAAGCGAGGGTTGTAGCCCGACGAGCGGGTAATCACCTTGTCAGCGTGTGGATTTGTTCCTTACCATTGCGGCCAATTTTTAGTGCCACAGACATACCTAAGTAGATGCCTGTTAGAGCAGGCCAAGCAAGCTGATGGGAGAGGACTGAATGAGCAATGACGGCGTCAACGCAGGCCGGCGCCGCTTCCTCGTAGCCGCGACATCCGTGGTCGGGGCAGCGGGGGCAGTGGGGGCTGCGGTACCGTTCGTGGGGTCATGGTTTCCCAGTGCCAAGGCGAAAGCCGCAGGGGCACCGGTGAAGGTCAATATCGCCAAGGTCGAGCCCGGCCAGCAGATGGTGGCCGAGTGGCGCGGTCAACCTGTATTCATCGTGCGGCGAACGGAAGAGATCCTCGGCAATCTGAAAAAGATCACCGGTGAGCTGTCCGACCCCGAATCCAAGGCTTCGGTGCAGCCGACCTACGTCGATCCGCAAGTTCGCTCGATCAAGCCCGAGATCCTCATCCTGGTCGGCCTGTGCACGCACCTGGGCTGCTCGCCGACGTTCCGTCCTGAAGTCGCTCCCGCCGACCTCGGCCCGAAATGGGTCGGTGGCTATTTCTGCCCGTGCCACGGTTCGCACTACGACCTGGCTGGCCGGGTCTACAAGTCCCAGCCGGCGCCTCTCAACCTGCCAGTGCCACCGCACTCGTACGAGTCGGACGAAATCATCGTCATCGGCGTCGATCAGGAGAACGCATGATGAGCAAGTTCATGGAGTGGATCGATGCGCGCTTCCCGGCAACGAAGATGTGGGAAGACCATCTGAGCAAGTATTACGCGCCCAAGAACTTCAACTTCCTGTACTTCTTCGGCTCCCTGGCACTGCTGGTGCTGGTCAACCAAATCGTCACCGGCGTGTGGCTGACCATGAGTTTCACCCCCTCGGCGGAAGAGGCCTTCGCCTCGGTCGAGTACATCATGCGCGATGTCGAGTACGGCTGGATCCTGCGCTACCTGCACTCCACCGGCGCCTCGGCGTTCTTCATCGTGGTCTACCTGCACATGTTCCGCGGCTTGCTCTACGGTTCCTACCAGAAACCACGCGAGCTGGTCTGGCTGTTCGGCATGCTGATCTACCTGGCGCTGATGGCCGAGGCGTTCATGGGCTACCTGCTGCCGTGGGGCCAGATGTCCTACTGGGGCGCCCAGGTGATCATCTCGCTGTTCGGCGCGATCCCGGTCATCGGTGACGACCTGACCCAGTGGATCCGTGGTGACTACCTGATCTCCGGCATCACCCTGAACCGCTTCTTCGCCCTGCATGTGGTGGCCCTGCCGATCGTGATACTCGGCCTGGTGGTGCTGCATATCCTGGCGCTGCACGAAGTGGGTTCGAACAACCCCGATGGCGTGGACATCAAGAAGAAAAAGGACGAGAACGGCATCCCGCTGGATGGCATCCCGTTCCACCCGTACTACACCGTCAAGGATATCGCCGGCGTGGTGGTGTTCCTCTTCGTGTTCTGTGCGGTGGTGTTCTTCTTCCCGGAAATGGGTGGCTACTTCCTGGAAAAACCGAACTTCGAGCAGGCCAACGCCTTCAAGACCCCTGAGCACATCGCGCCTGTGTGGTACTTCACGCCGTTCTACGCGATCCTGCGTGCGGTACCCGACAAGCTGTTCGGGGTCATCGCCATGGGTGCGGCGATCGCCGTGCTGTTCGTGTTGCCCTGGCTCGACCGCAGCCCCGTGCGCTCCATGCGCTACAAGGGTTGGCTGAGCAAGATCTGGTTGCTGGTGTTCTGCGTGTCCTTCGTCATCCTTGGCGTGCTGGGCGTACTGGCGCCAACCCCGGGGCGTACCTTGCTGTCGCAGGTGTGCACGGTGTTGTACTTCGCCTACTTCCTGCTGATGCCGTTCTACACAAGGCTCGAGAAGACCAAACCGGTTCCGGAAAGGGTGACTGGCTGATGAAAAAGTTGATTGCAGTATGCTTGCTGGCACTGATGCCTAGCCTGTCGTTCGCCGCCGAACATGGCCTGGAGCTGGACAAGGTCGATGTCGACCTGACCGACAAGGCCGCGATGCAGGATGGCGCGCGCACCTTCGCCAACTATTGCATGGGTTGCCACAGCGCCAAGTTCCAGCGTTACGAGCGCGTCGCCGACGACCTGGGAATTCCCCACGAGCTGATGCTCGAGAACCTGGTGTTCACCGGCGCCAAGATCGGCGACCACATGAAGATCGGCATGCAGCCGAACGATGCCAAGACCTGGTTCGGCGCTGCGCCGCCCGACCTGACCCTGGTCGCCCGGGTGCGTGGCAACGACTGGCTGTACACCTACCTGCGCAGCTTCTACGAGGACAAGTCGCGGCCATACGGGGTGAACAACAAGGTCTTCCCCAACGTCGGCATGCCCAACGTGCTGGTGGGCCTGCAGGGCAACCAGGTGATCGGTTGCAAGCAGGTGCAGACCGAGGTCGACGGCAAGAAGCAGTTCGACCCGCTGACCGGCAGCCCGCTGACCCATGAGGCGTGCGACCAGCTGACCGTGGAGGAGAAATCCGGTACCCTGACGGCCGAGCAGTTCGACGAGAAGGTCAAGAACCTGGTGACCTTCCTGGCCTATTCGGCCAACCCGGTCAAACTGGAAAGCCAGCGCATCGGTACCTACGTGTTGCTGTACCTGGCTTTCTTCTTCGTGTTCGCCTACTTGCTCAAGCGCGAATACTGGAAGGACGTGCACTGATCACGCAGTAGTTTCTGGTAGTTGAACGCGCCCGGGGGGCTCCAGCGATAGTGCTGGGGCGCCCCGGGCGCGTTTTCATTTAAGTTTTACAAGCATCCCGTGCGAGGAGGCGCTACATGGGCGCAACCAACAGGTTAGCCTGCTATTCCGACCCCGCTGATCATTACTCTCATCGGGTCCGCCTGGTGCTCGCGGAAAAAGGCGTCACGGTGCAGATCATCGATGTCGACGCCAATCGCCTGCCGCCCAAGCTGGTTGAAGTGAACCCTTACGGCAGCTTGCCGACCCTGGTCGATCGCGACCTGGCGCTGTACGAGTCGACCGTGGTGATGGAGTACCTCGAGGAGCGTTACCCGCACCCGCCGCTGATGCCGGTCTATCCGGTGGCTCGTGGCAACAGCCGCCTGCTGATGCACCGCATCCAGCGCGACTGGTGCGCCCTGGCCGACACCGTGCTCGATGCGCGCAGCAGCGAGGCGGCACGTGCCCAGGCGCGCAAGGAGCTGCGCGAGAGCCTGACCGGCGTGGCCCCGCTGTTCGGCGAGATGGCCTGCTTCATGAGCGAGGAGCAAAGCCTGGTCGATTGCTGTCTACTGCCCATTCTCTGGCGTTTGCCGGTGATGGGGATCGAATTGCCGCGGCAGGCCAAGCCGCTGCTGGACTACATGGAGCGACAGTTCGCCCGCGAGCCTTTCCAGGCGAGCCTGTCCGCTGCCGAACGTGAAATGCGCAAGGTTTAAGAGGAACCGTTGATGAACTCCAGTCGCCCCTATCTGGTTCGTGCGCTGTACGAGTGGATCGTCGACAACGATTGCACGCCGCATATGCTGGTCAATGCCGAGTATCCGGCAGTCCAGGTGCCCCAAGGTTTCGCCAGCGATGGCCAGATCGTCCTGAACATCTCCCCCAGTGCCGTGCGCAGCCTGCACATGGACAACGAGGCGGTGAGCTTCGAAGGCCGCTTCGGCGGCGTGGCACACTCGCTCTATGTGCCGGTTGGCGCCATCCTCGGGATCTACGCCCGGGAGAACGGCCAGGGCATGGTCTTCGAGCTGGAGCCGCCGCTCGAGGACGAGGATGACCTTGAAGACGACGCCGTGGAGCCGGATGACCAAGGTCCGCCCGAGCCGCCGCGCCCGAGTGGCCGTCCAAGCCTGAAGGTGGTCAAGTAGCCACGCCGCAAGAAGATCCCGGCCTCTGCGCGAGCCTCATGGGCTGTCAACGGATGAGTGAAAGGAATCAGCGTAGTGGCGGGGATCGGCAGGAAATGTTGGCGGGGGTTACTGCTGTGCGGCGTAGCCATCGCCGTGGGGGTGTTGGTCTGGTTCGCCTGGTTGCAGTTCAGGGCGCACCAGATGCAGTGGGCCATCGAGCGTGTCGGCGGCTATGCAGTGCTGCACGACACTCGGTCGCAACCTGACCCCGACGAAGTGCGGTTTCTCAGGGCATTGTCGTTGAACCCTACGCCAGCCTTGCGCGAGTGGGTGATGACACCTGAGATCTGCCGCGGCGTGGACGCTCGATGCGCCCTGGTCAACCTGGCCATGCTCAACTTCATGATGCTCGGCATGCCGGACGAGTTTTCAAGTCTGAAAACCCTCGATCTGTATATCAATCATTGGAAGGATCAGGGTGGTAAGGGATGTCCGGCGGTCGAGGAGATTTCCGCCATGGTCCGGGATTCCAGCCGGGCCTTGACCCTGCAGGGCGATGCGCAGGCCAGCTCGGCCCAGGATGCCTTCACGCGCTTTCAGGCACCGGGTGGCATGCTGGGAGCATTGGACTCGAACGCGTGCAAAGCCTACTTTGCGAACAAACCCTTCATGGCGCGAGCCTATCTGGCTCACCTGGGATACCTGCTGGCGCTGGCACAAGGCAGGAACTCCATGCAGGCGGCCTACCTGCTCAGCTTGCCCACGGTATTTTCGATTCTCAAGTACGAAGGACCTTGAGCGCGTACCTGTGTTTTGTGACAGCTGTTGGCTATTTATCATCGCCGATTGACATATCGTAACCAATTTCAGAAGCTCACGACTTGCAGCCGAAGGCTGCCTCCTGGCCTGAGGCCGAAGTAACCTGGCCAGTGGCGCGCGACCGCCTCTGGCGCGATGGGGCCTTGCGGCCAGGCAATGCAGCGACACACCGGTCGACCCAGGACGGGCGACCCAACAACAAAAACAAGAGAAGTCATCGACATGGATGTGAGATGTGATCAGCTCAAGGCGCTGACGGGCACCCTGTGCCTGGCGTTCGCCACCGGACTGCCGCTGTCTGCTGCGGCGGCCTACCAGGAAACCGGCCGCCCGGGCGACCCCGCCAGCTGGCGCTCGGCCGAGTACCAGCAGGACTGGGGCCTGGAGCGCATGCAGGCGAGCCAAGCCTATGCCGCCGGCATCACCGGCGCCGGGGTCAGCATCGGCGCCCTGGACTCGGGGTTCGATGCCGCCCATCCCGAAGCCAGTCCCGGACGTTTTCACTCGGTTACCGCCACCGGCCAGTATCTGGACGGCACTCCGTTCAGCGTGTCCGGGGTGCTCAACGGCGCCAACGACAGCCATGGCACCCATGTCACTGGCACCATGGGCGCGGCCCGTGATGGCGCTGGCATGCATGGCGTGGCCTTCAATGCCCAGGTCTACGTGGGCAACACCAACCACGACGACAAGTTTTTGTTCGGTCCCGGCCCTGACCCCAAGTATTTCAAGGCGGTCTACGATGCCCTGGTGGACGCCGGTGTGCGGGCCATCAACAACAGCTGGGGCAGCCAGCCCAAGGATGTCAGCTACCAGACCCTGGACGGCTTGCGCGCGGCCTACGCCCAGCATTTTCAGCAGGACACCTGGCTCGACGCCGCCGGCGACGTGGCGCGCCGCGGCGTGATCAACGTATTCAGCGCTGGCAACAGCGGCTATGCCAACGCCAGCGTGCGCTCGGCGCTGCCGTACTTCCAGCCGGAGCTGGAAGGTCACTGGCTGGCGGTGTCGGGCCTGGACAAGAACAACCAGCAGAAATACAACCAGTGCGGCATCGCCAAGTACTGGTGCCTGGCGACCCCGGGCGCGGCGATCAGCAGTACCGTGCCCGGTGGCGGCTACGCCACCTACAACGGCACCTCGATGGCTGCGCCCCACGCCACTGGGGCCTTGGCCCTGGTCATGCAGCGCTATCCCTACCTGAACAACCAGCAGGCCCTGCAAGTGCTGCTGACCACCTCGCGCCAGCTCGACGGCTCGCCTACCCAGGGGCCCAGCGAGCGGGTGGGCTGGGGCGTCCCGGACCTGGGCCGGGCGTTGCACGGCCCCGGGCAGTTGCTGGGTGAATTCGACGTCAACCTGGGGCGCGGGCAGGGCGATACCTGGAGCAACGGCATCTCCGACCAGGCCTTGGTGCAGCGTCAAAGCGAGGACGCCGCGGAACGCCAGGCCTGGCAGCAGACCCTCAAGGATCGCGGCTGGGAGCATGGCCTGGCAGTGGGCGCCAGCCAGCAGGATCGCAGCGACTATGCCTTGGGCATGGCCCGCGACGCGGCTGCCGCGCAGCGGGTCTACCAGGGCAGCCTGGTCAAGTCCGGGGCTGGCTGGCTCGAGCTCACGGGGGACAGCAGCTACCGCGGCCCGACCCGCGTCGATGGCGGCCTGCTGGCGGTCAACGGCAGCCTGCAATCGGCGGTGACGGTCAACGCGGGCGGTACCCTGGGCGGCAACGGGCGAATCGGCGCCCTGACCGCCAGCGCCGGGGGCGTGGTGGCCCCGGGTAATTCCATCGGCACCTTGAATGTCGCTGGCAACCTGGACTTGCAGCCGGGCTCGACCTACCGGGTGGAACTGTCGCCCACGGCCAGCGACCGGCTCGTCGTTGCTGGTCAGGCCAGTGTCGGCGGCGCCAATCTCAGCCTGGAGCCCCAGGCGCGGCCCAACCTGTTGGCCGGCGGCCCGGTATCCAGCCTGGTGGGGCGCCAGTTCGACATCCTGCAGGCCGCGGGTGGCGTCAACGGGCGCTTCGCCCAGGTCGAGCCCGACTACCTGTTCCTGGGGACCTTCCTCGATTATTCGGCCAGCGGCGTGCAACTGGGCGTGACGCGCAGCGCCACGACGTTCGCCAGTGTTGGTGCCACGCCCAACCAGCGCGCCAGCGGCGGCGCCATGGAGCGGCTGGGGCCGGGCAATCCCGTGTATGAAAGCCTGCTGCTCTCGACCTCGGCGGACCAGGCCCGGGACGGCCTGCGTCAGCTGGCCGGGGAGATCTACCCGGCGCTGGACTCGATGCTGCTCAGCCAGGGCTCAGTCTTGCGCGACACCTTGGGCGAGCGCATGCAAGGTCCTGCCCTGAATGCCAGCGTTTCTGGAACGAGTGCCAGCGAGCCAGGTTCGACCCAGCTCTGGCTCAAGGGCCTGGGCAGTTGGGGGCGCATCGAGGGCGTGGAGGGCAGTGAGTCCTATACCAGCTCCCTGGGCGGTGTGCTGCTGGGCGTGGACCATGACCTTGACGATCAGACCCGGGCCGGCCTGGCCGCAGGCTACAGCGATAGCTCCCTGGGCATGGGCGGTAGCCACTCCCGGGCCACGGTCGACAGCTACCACCTGGGCGCCTATGTCCGCCATGACCTGGACCAGTTGCGCCTGAGCCTGGGCGCCAGCCACAGCTGGCACCGTGCCGAGGTTCGGCGCGACCTGGCCTATGGCGAGGTGTCCGGCCGCCAGCGCGCACGGATCGAGGCCCGCAGCCAGCAGCTGTTCGCCGAGGCGGCCTATCGCCTGGCGTTGCCGGCGGTGCAGCTGGAGCCCTTCGCCAACCTGACCTACCAGCACCTGGAACGCGACGGTTTCCACGAGAAAGGCGACGCCGCGGCGCTGCATGCCGGTGACGAGCAGCGCGACGCCTGGCTCAGCACCTTGGGCCTGCGTGGGCGCCAGCAATGGCAACTGGGCCCGCAGCAAGACCTGCAACTGGCGGCAAGCCTGGGCTGGCAGCATCGTCTGAGCGGCACCCAGGATCGCGAGCACCTGGCCTTCGCCGGCAGCGACCTGCCGTTCCGGGTGCAGACTGCGCCGGCCTTGCGCGATGCCGCGCTGGTGGGACTGCAGGCACGGGTAGGGCTGACCCGCGACCTGGACCTGAGCCTGGACTACCAGGGGCGCCTGGCCAGTCGTGAACAACAGCATGGCGCGGGGCTCAACCTGCAATGGCGGTTCTGAAACGCCCTGGCGCGGGTTGGGCCAGGCGTTGCAACACGGAGTGTGACCAACGCGGTACTAAACCAAAACAAAACTAAGGAAGGTTGTAGTGAAGCAAGTCAGAAAGGATGACAGCGCACTCGCGCAGGGCTGGGCCCTGGCCCCACTGGGGCGGGCATTGATGGGTTGGGTGGCGTTGATGGGCACGGCCCAGGCCGCGCCCTACGTGGAGAGTGGCCGGCTGGGCGACGCCAGCAGCTGGCGCAGCAGCGAGTTCAAGGCCGACTGGGGGCTGGGGGCGATCCACGCCGACAGCGCCTATGCCGCCGGCTACAGCGGCAAGGGGGTGAAGCTGGGGATCTTCGACCAGCCGGTATATGCCCCGCACCCCGAGTTCGCCGGCAAGGACAAGATCGTGACCCTGGTCACCAGCGGCATTCGCCAGTACACCGACCCCTACATTCCGGTGAAGGCCGGCGATGCGTTCCGCTATGACGGCAGCCCGTCGGTGGGCTCGGACGGCAAGCTCGGCTCCCACGGCACCCACGTCGGCGGGATCGCCGCCGGCAACCGTGACGGCGAGTCGATGCATGGCGTGGCCTACGCTGCGCAGATCATCAGCGCCGACAACGGCGACCCCGGTCCCGAGGACGGCATCGTCCTGGGCAACGATGGCGCGGTGTACAAGGCCGGCTGGGACAGCCTGGTGGCCAGCGGCGCGCGGATCATCAACAACAGCTGGGGCATCGGCATCACCGACCGCTTCGCCAAGGGCGGGCGCAATCCGGACTTCCCGCATTTCACCGTGGACGATGCCCGGGCACAGTTCGCGCAGATCCAGCCGCTGCTGGGTACCTTGCCCGGCGGCGCCTATGACGGGGCCATCGCCGCCGCCCGCAGCGGAGTCCTGACGATCTTCGCCGCCGGCAACGACTACAACCTGAACAACCCGGATGCGATTGCCGGGCTGGGCTATTTTGTCCCGGAGATCGCGCCGAACTGGATGACCGTGGCGGCGTTGCAGCAGAACCCCGACACCAGCAGCGCCAACCCGTACCTGGCCAGTACGTTCTCTTCCCGTTGCGGCTATACCGCGAGCTTCTGCGTCTCGGCTCCCGGTACCCGGATCTACAGCGCGGTGATCGGCGGCACCAGCCTGGCAGACCTGACCCAGGGCTACGCCAACAAGAACGGCACGTCCATGGCCGCGCCCCATGCCGCCGGCGCGGCGGCGGTGCTGATGGAGCGCTTCCCCTACATGAGCGGTGCACAGATCGCCAGCGTGCTGCGCACCACCGCCACCGACATGGGCGCGCCCGGCATCGACGCCTTGTACGGTTGGGGCATGATCGACCTGGAAAAGGGGATCCGCGGCCCGGGCATGTTGGTCACCGAGCAGGACATCCCCGAGGAGTTCCGCATCGCCGGCGGCTACGGCCCGAGCCAGTTCGTGGTTGATCTGCCAGGTGTTGGCGCCGTGGTCGATGCCGGCAGGCCGACCCAGCGGCTTTGCAACGACCTCAGCTGCGTGCTGGACCTGTGGAGCAACGATATCTCCGGCCATGGCGGCCTGACCAAGCAGGGCATCGGTACCCTGGTGCTCAGCGGCAACAACACCTATGCAGGTCCAACCCTGGTCAACCAGGGGCGGCTGGCGGTCGATGGCTCGCTGCAATCGACGGTGACGGTCAATGACGGCGGCGTGCTGGGCGGCAATGGCCGGATCGGTGCGCTGGTGGTCAACCGTGGCGGCGTGGTGGCGCCAGGCAACTCCATCGGCACCCTGCGCGTGGGCTCCGACGTGACCTTCCAGCCGGGCTCGACCTATGCCGTGGAAGTGGATGCCACTGGCGCCGACCGTCTGGTCAGCGATGGCACGGTTTCGGTAAACGGTGCGAACCTGGCCCTGGACCTGCAGAACCCCGGGGTTTCGCTGCAGTCCCAGCAGGCAACCAGTCTGGTGGGGCGTCAGTTCGACATCCTGCAGGCCGCAGGCGGCGTGCAGGGCGGTTTTGCCGCTGTGCAGTCCAACCTGCTGTTCCTCGGTGGTGGCCTGGCCTACACCGGTACCGGGGTGCAGCTGGCGGTGCAACGTAGCGCCAGCTTCGCCAGTGTCGGCTTGACCGCCAACCAGCGTTCGGTGGCCGCGGCCGCCGATCGGCTCGGCGCGGGCAATCCGGTCTACGAGAGCCTGCTGTTGTCGGCTGATGCCGGTAGCGCTCGGCAGGCGTTCGATCAGCTGTCCGGTGAGATCCACCCGGCGGTGGGCAACCTGCTGCTCAACGACAGCCGCCAGTTGCGCGACGCCGTGGGCGAGCGTACCCGTCAGCAGGGCGTCGCCGCCGCTCCGGCCTTGGACGGTCAGGGCAACGGCCTGTGGGTCAAGGCCCTGGGGGCCTGGGGCAAGGCCGACGGTGACTCCGAGCATGCGCGCTACAGCAGTTCGATCGGCGGCATGCTGCTGGGTGTCGATGGGCAGATGAGCGAGGACACCCGCCTAGGCGTCTTCACCGGCTACAGCGACAGCTCGCTGAGCATGGGCGATGGTCGTCATTCCTCGGCCAGCGTCGACAGCTACCACCTGGGTGCCTATGCCGGCAAGGAACTGGAGCAGGTGCGCCTGAGCCTGGGCGGCAGCCACAGCTGGCACCGCATCGAGACCAAGCGCGAGCTGCAGTACAACGAGGTCAGCGATCGCCAGAAGAGCAAGCGTGATGCGCAGAGCACCCAGGTGTTCGGCGAGGCCGCCTGGAAGGTCGCGGTGCCGGGCATGGCCCTGGAGCCGTTCGCCAACCTGGCCTATGTGCATATCGCCAGTGACAGCTTCAAGGAACATGGCGGCGCCGCCGCGCTCAAGGGTGGGCGGGATAACCGTGATGCCTGGCTCTCGACCCTGGGCATGCGCGCCGGCAAGCAGCTGCAGTTGTCCAGCGGCCAGGCGGTGGAGCTTTCCGCCACCCTGGGCTGGCAGCACAACCTGAGTTCCACCGGGTCCGACCAGCACCTGGCCTTTGCCGGCCAGGGCGATACCTACAAGGTCCAGGCGCTCTCCCTGGACCGTGATGCGGCGGTGGTCGGCGCACGGGCGGGGATCAGCCTGGGGCGTCAGGCCCGGGTCAACCTCGACTACAACGGACTGCTGGGTAGCCGCGACAAGAGCCACGGGGTCGGCCTGACCCTGGACTGGGCGTTCTGAGGCCCTGAAAAGCAAAACGCCCGATGCTGTGCATCGGGCGTTTTGCTTGAACAGCCATTCGCAATTACAGGTCCTTGATGCTCTGCACCTGGTCCTTGTTGATGCGGGTCGGCTTGCCGTCCAGTTGCTTGAACTCGTAGAAGCCGGAGTTGCGGTCGAAGTGCGGAGTGTCGGTAGTCTGCAGTTCGCGACCATCGTTGAGGGTGATCACGCTCGGGGTGGAGCAGCCGGCCAGGGTGGCGAAGGCGCCGATCAGCAGGGCGGGCAGCAGCAGCTTTTTCATGGGGTACTTCCTGGATCAGAGGGAAAAGGCGAGCGTCATGACGCCCGCCGAAGGGTTGTCAGTCGATGTATTCGAACAGTTTGACGATCTTCTGCACGCCCGACACGCCCTGAACCACGTTGGTGGCGGCGTTGGCCTCCTGCTGTCGGACCAGGCCGAGCAGGTAGACAATACCGTTCTCGGTGATCACCTTGATGCGCGAGCTGGGGACGCTTTCGTCGGTCAGCATCTGGGTCTTGATCTTGGTGGTCAACCAGGCGTCGTTGTTGCGCGCCAGGATCGACGACGGTTGTATCACCTGCAGCTCGTTATGCACCTTCTTGACCCGCTGCACCTGGCCGGCGGTCTGCTCGGCAAGGGACTTGAGGTCGGCGCGCGGGGTCTGGCCGGCGAGCAGCACCACGCCGTTATAGCTGCTGACGACGATGTGCGAGCCCTTGTCCAGCTCCGGGTTGGCCTTGGCGATGTTGACCGAGACCTTGGTCTCGATCAGCGAATCGTCGATCTTGCTGCCGATGGTGCGGGTGCCGCGGTCGTCCTCAATCGGCGAGTTGCGGGTCGAGGTCAGCACGGAACTGCACCCGGAGACACCCAGGCACAGGGTTAGGGCCATCAGGCCGAGACGCTTGGAGATCATTCTTCACTCCCGAACAGTTGGCTGTCGATCAGGTCGCACAGACAGTGGATCGCCAGCAGGTGGACTTCCTGGATGCGTGCGGTCACGGTCGAGGGTACGCGGATTTCCACGTCCTCGGGCAGCAGCAGCGAGGCCATGCCGCCGCCATCGCGCCCGGTCAGGGCAACGACGATCATTTCGCGGTCATGGGCGGCCTGGATCGCCTGGATCACGTTGGCCGAGTTGCCGCTGGTGGAGATCGCCAGCAGAACGTCGCCGGGCTGGCCCAGGGCGCGGATCTGCTTGGAGAAGACTTCGTTGTAGCTGTAGTCGTTGGCGATCGAGGTGAGCGTGGAGCTGTCGGTGGTCAGGGCGATGGCCGGCAGGCTCGGGCGCTCGCGCTCGAAGCGGTTGAGCAGCTCCGACGAGAAATGCTGGGCGTCGCCGGCCGAGCCGCCGTTGCCGCAGGCGAGCATCTTGCCGTCGTTGAGCAGGGTGTTGACCATGACCAGGCTGGCCTGCTCGATGTAGGGTGCCAGGATGTCCATTGCCTGTTGCTTGGTGTCGATGCTGTTCTGGAACAGTCGGCGGATTCGGGATTGCATGTCCATCTGGGTGACCTTAAGAGGGGCGGTGGCCTTTGCTACGCGCAACAGTGACCAGCCCGCGAAACATAGAGCTAGAAAATCGAATTGGGTTCAGCATTCGAAGGCATTTTTCAGCCATTGAAGCGGTTGCCCCGCATGCCCCTGGCCCTGCAGGGCGACCACGTCGAAACGGCAGGGGTGGGTGGCTAAGCGGGGTGCTTGCTGCAGGAAGAGGTTGGCGGCCAGCGCCAGTCGCTGCTGCTTGCGCCCATCGATACTGGCGAGCGCTCCGCCGAACTCCGCATGCAACCGGTAGCGGACTTCGACGAATACTACTGTATCGGCATCGAGCATGACCAGATCGAGCTCGCCCCGCTTGCATCGCCAGTTGCGCGCCAGCAGCCGCAGGCCTTGCCCCTGAAGGTACTCAAGGGCGTGGTCTTCGGCGGCCTGGCCGGCATGGCTGGGCGATGCGCCGGGCATCAGCGCGGCGTGTCCGGCAGGCGCTTGACCTGGCCGCCGGCGAACTCGGCCCATGGCAACTGGCGTTCGACGCGCTGGCTGGCGTTCATGCTCAGGCTGCCCGACAGGCCTTCGACGCGGTTGTCCGGCAGTGCCTTGAGCTGGCCCAGGCGTGGCGCCAGGCTGTAGGCGTCGACGCCCATGGCGTACAGGCGGCCGAGGCTGCCGGCGGCCTGCGGCCACTGCTGTACGACCTGCTGGCGCAGGCTGTTGCTGCTGTCCAGCAGCCACGGCGTTTCGCAGAAGCGGATGCCGTTCATGTCGTTGTACTGGTTCACGTCGCCGCTGGCGCTGTACAGGTTTGAGGTGGCGTAGACCGGCACGTCGCCAGCGTACTGGAAGTTCAGCGTCGGCTTGATCTGCTGGGCCTGTTGCGGCGTCGAGGCGAGGAAGATGAAGTCGATGTCCTGGCGACGCGAAGGCTGGGCGGCGATGTTGCCGCCGACGGTGCTCTGCAGGCTCTTGGCGCGCCCTTCGCTCTGGCGCAGCTGGAACAGGTCGGCGATCTGCTGGGCGAGGGCGACCGGCTGGGCGATGCGCTGGGCGCTGATCAGGGTGCCGCCATTGCCTTCCCAGTCCTGGCGGAAGGCGGCGAGCACGCGGTCGCCCCATTCACCGCTCGGCACCAGGGCCACGGCGCGGACCATGCCGTCGGCGCGGGCGCGGCGGGCGACTTCGCGGGCTTCGTCCTCGGCGGCCAGGCCGAACTGGAACAGTTGCGGCGGGGCTTTCTGGCCGGCGTCGGCGTAGTTCAGGGCCAGGGTGGTGATGGGCAGTTGCGGGTAGGCGGCGAGTTTCTTGACCAGCGGTTTTTCCAGCGGGCCGACCACCAGTTGCACGCCGGCGGCCTGGGCCTGGCGGTAGAAGTCATCGAGGGAGGTGATGCGCGAGCTGTCGAATACTTGCACGGCCGGGGCCGGCTGGCCACCTTGCTGGGCCTGGAAGTGGGCGGCCATGAAGCCGTCGCGCAGGGCGCGGGCGACACCGGCCAGCGGGCCCTCTTGAGGCAGCAGCAGGGCGATCTTGGTCAGCGGCTGGCTGGCCAGCTCCTTGAGCTTGACCAGGGCGGTCGGCAGTTGCTTGGCCGCCGGGTGCTCGGGGTGTTGCTGGCGCCAGCTGTCGATGGCGGCTTGTTGCTGTTCCAGGGTGCCGGCGCGCTTCACGGCGAGGGCAAGGCTGGTCCAGCCGGCCAGGGTCTCGTTAGCGGCGGGCTGCTGCAGCTGTTCGGCGGGCAGCGAGGCGACCAGCGCCCAGGTCGCGTCGTTGTTGGCGGCGGCGGCCTGCTCGCTGAGCAGCGGCGCCAGCAGCACGCGCTGCTGGGCGGCGGCCAGGGCCTGGCCATCGGCTTCGAGGGCGGCGGCGTGGACGCTGTAGGTGCGTGCCTGCTGCTCGGCCGGCAGTTCGCCGACGCGCTGCAGGCTCGGGTGGCCGAGGGCGGTCAGGGCGGCCTTGGGCTGGTTGCGGCTCATGGCCAGTTCCGCGGCCAGGGTCGAGGCGAACACCTGCTGGGCGGGCTTGAGCGGTTCCAGCGGGACCTGCTCGAGGATCCGGGCCGCGCGCGGGAAGTCCTTCTGCTTGTATGCCAGGTCCGCGGCGCTCAGGCGCAGCAGGGCCGCGTCCTCGGCGGACTTGCTGGAGGCCGCCTTCTCGAGCAGTTGCTCGATGCTGGCGTCCGGGGTGCGCGGCAGTTCGCCCAGGCTGGATGAGGGCGAGCTGGCGCAGGCTGCCAGCAGGGCAGCGAGGCAGAGGGCTGTGAGCAGCCGCAGACAAGCGATCATGTAAAGGTCCTGTTACTCGATCAAGTTGGCCGGCAATTGTACCCAAGCGGGGGGCGGGGCGCGATCTCGTCGACACTGATCCTTCACTATAGGTGGCCGCCGGCTGCGCCGGGGGTGAAGTTCTTTGCGCCCTGTTACCGGCGCTCGGGCTACAATGCGACCTTTGATCCGGAAAGCAGGTGTGCGCAGTGACTGATGTTGCAGGGGTTTCGAAATCCACGTTGGGCAAGCTGTACGTCGTCGCCACGCCCATCGGCAACCTCGACGACATGAGCGCCCGGGCGCTCAAGGTGCTGGCCGACGTGAGCCTGATCGCCGCCGAGGACACCCGCCACTCGGTGCGCCTGCTGCAGCATTTCGGCATCGACACCCCGCTGGCGGCTTGCCACGAGCACAACGAGCGCGACGAAGGCGGGCGCTTCATCACCCGCCTGCTGGCCGGCGACGATGTGGCGCTGGTGTCTGATGCCGGCACGCCGCTGATTTCCGACCCGGGCTATCACCTGGTGCGCCAGGCGCGCGCCGCCGGGGTGCAGGTGGTGCCGGTGCCTGGCGCCTGCGCGCTGATCGCCGCGCTGTCGGCGGCGGGGCTGCCGTCGGACCGCTTCATCTTCGAGGGGTTCCTGCCGGCCAAGGCCGCCGGGCGCAAGGCGCGCCTGGAGCAGGTCAGGGAAGAGCCGCGCACGCTGATCTTCTATGAGGCGCCGCATCGCATCCTCGAATGCCTGCAAGACATGGAGGCGGTGTTCGGCGGCGAGCGTCCGGCGCTATTGGCCCGCGAGATCACCAAGACCTTCGAGACCCTGAAGGGGCTGCCCCTGGCCGAGCTGCGCGCGTTCGTGCAGGGCGACAGCAACCAGCAGCGTGGCGAGTGCGTGGTGCTGGTGGCTGGCTGGAGCGCACCGGAGGGCGAGCAGGCGATCAGCGCCGAGGCCCAGCGCGTGCTGGACTTGCTGCTGGCCGAGCTGCCGTTGAAGAAGGCCGCGGCATTGGCGGCCGAGATTACCGGGGTACGCAAGAACCTGCTCTACCAGTTGGCGCTGGAGAAACAGAAAACCCATTAATGGCGTAATGGCATTATTTGTCACATCGCTTGTTCTTGGGCGCGCCTACCGGTAACCTTGTCGGCGGAGAGTCGATCGGACAGTCGCTGCCGTCTTTTGTTCCGCAAGAGGCGGGGGAGGAAAGTCCGGGCTCCATAGGGCAGAGTGCCAGGTAACGCCTGGGAGGCGCGAGCCTACGGAAAGTGCCACAGAAAATAACCGCCTAAGCACTTCGGTGCCGGTAAGGGTGAAAAGGTGCGGTAAGAGCGCACCGCACGGCTGGCAACAGTCCGTGGCTAGGTAAACCCCACTCGGAGCAAGACCAAATAGGGTTCCATACGGCGTGGCCCGCGTCGGAACCGGGTAGGTTGCTAGAGGCGTCCAGTGATGGCCGTCGTAGAGGAATGACTGTCCTCGACAAAACCCGGCTTACAGATCGACTCTCCACCTCTTCCCTCCCTGCTTGAATCGATAGCAGAAGCGTCCTGGTAATACCGAAAAATTCTTACTCTTAATAAATCACTTTAACTTCGCACTCTATCCGCTTGAGTGTGTTTGATTTTTCCCGTCAGTTTTCTTCTCCGGTAATCCTTCCACCTTCCTTTGTTGAGCTAAATCGCCGTCCTGTAAGGGATTTCCTTATGAACGTGCCTTGACGGTGTGGCGGGCGGATTCCTATAGTGTGCGCAAGTGGCAGAAAGTGGGATGAAGTGGGTTTTCTGACACAAAAAAGCTAACATTGTGGGGAATCGCAGCCGTGTTCCGCGGAGCCAACGCCGTCAGCCTCGATGCCAAGGGCCGTCTCGCCATGCCGAGCCGGTACCGTGACGAGCTCGATTCGCGTTGCAATGGTCAACTGATCGTGACCATCGACGCCGTTGACCCCTGCTTGTGTGTTTATCCCCTCGATGAGTGGGAACAGATAGAAGCCAAGTTGCGCGCCTTGCCGTCGTTGCGTGAGGAAAACCGTCGCCTGCAGCGTTTGCTGATCGGCAATGCGGTTGACCTGGAGCTCGACGGCAGCGGGCGTTTCCTGGTGCCGCCGCGCCTGCGTGAGTACGCCAAGCTGGACAAGAAGGCGATGCTGGTGGGGCAGCTGAACAAATTCCAGCTGTGGGATGAGGATGCCTGGAACGCGGTTTCGGCAGCCGACCTTGCAGCTATTCAACAACCGGGCGCCATGCCCGATGATTTGCGTGACCTGATCCTGTGACCATAGATAGCGGCTTCAACCACATCACCGTCCTCCTCGACGAAGCCGTCGAGGCCTTGGCCCTGCGCGCCGACGGTTGCTATCTGGACGGCACCTTCGGGCGCGGCGGCCACAGCCGCCTGATCCTCAGCAAGCTCGGGCCGCAAGGGCGGCTGCTGGGGTTCGACAAGGATCCACAGGCGATTGCCACCGGGCAAGCGCTGGCGGCCGAAGACGGCCGCTTTGTCATTGTGCAGCGCAGCTTTGCCGAGCTGGGCGCCGAGGTGGCCGAGCGCGGCCTGGCAGGCAAGGTCAGCGGCATCCTGCTTGACCTGGGCGTGTCTTCGCCGCAGCTCGATGACCCCGAGCGTGGCTTCAGTTTCCTCAACGACGGCCCGTTGGACATGCGCATGAACCCGGACCAGGGCATCAGCGCCGCCGAGTTCATCGCCACTGCGCCGGTCGAGGAAATCGCCCGTGTGTTCAAGGAATATGGCGAGGAGCGTTTCGCCGGGCGCATGGCGCGTGCCGTGGTCGAGCGTCGCGAGAAGCAGCCGTTCACCCGTACCGCCGACCTGGCCGAAGTGCTCAAGGTCGCCAACCCGGCCTGGGAGAAGGGCAAGAATCCGGCAACCCGCGCCTTCCAGGGCCTGCGTATTCACGTCAACAACGAACTGGGTGACCTCGAGACGGGCCTTGAAGCCGCGCTCGATGCCCTCGAAGTGGGCGGCCGCCTGGCGGTGATCAGCTTCCACTCGCTGGAAGACCGTATCGTCAAACTGTTCATGCGCAAGCTGGTCAAGGGCGAGGCGGACAACCTGCCGCGCAACCTGCCGGTGCAGCACAAGACCTTCGAACCGAAGATCAAGCTCATCGGCAAGGCGCAATTCGCCTCCGAAGCCGAGCTCAAGGCCAACCCGCGATCGCGCAGCGCCGTGATGCGGGTGGCGGAGAAGTTGCGGTGAGCCGGCTGTTTGCCAAACCTTTGCCAGGCGGAAGCTTCCTGATGCTTCTGCTGTTCGTCGCCGTCCTGATTTCGGCCATTGCCGTCTCCTATAGCGCCCACTGGAACCGCCAGCTGCTCAACACCCTGTACGGTGAACTGAGCGAGCGCGACAAGGCCCAGGCCGAGTGGGGCCGGCTGATCCTCGAGCAAAGCACCTGGACCGCCTCCAGCCGTATCGAGAGCCTGGCCTCCGAGCAGCTCAAGATGCGCGTGCCCGCCGCTGACGAAGTGCGGATGGTGGCGCCATGATGAAGCTCGAGGGCGCACTCTACCCCTGGCGGTTCAGGGTGGTGATCGGCTTGCTGGCGCTGATGGTCGGTGCCATCTGCTGGCGCATCATCGACCTGCAGGTGGTCGACCGTGACTTCCTCAAGGGCCAGGGCGATGCCCGCAGCTTGCGCCATATCCCCATTCCCGCGCACCGTGGCCTGATCACCGACCGCAATGGCGAGCCGCTGGCGGTCAGTACCCCGGTCACTACCTTATGGGCCAACCCCAAGGAAATGCAGGCGGCCAAGGAACGTTGGCCGCAACTGGCAGCCGCGCTCGGGCAGAACCCGCAGCAGCTGACCGAACGACTCACCCAGCAGGCCAGCAAGGAATTCATCTACCTGGTCCGCGGCCTGACCCCGGAGCAGGGCCAGCACGTGCTCGACCTGAAGGTGCCGGGCGTCTACGGCCTGGAAGAGTTCCGCCGCTTCTATCCGGCCGGCGACGTCACCGCGCACATGGTCGGCTTCACCGACCTGGACGACCATGGCCGTGAAGGCGTCGAGCTGGCCTACGACGAATGGCTCGCCGGGGTGCCCGGCAAGCGGCAGGTGATCAAGGACCGGCGCGGCCGGCTGATCAAGGACATCCAGGTAACCAAGAACGCCAAGGCCGGCAAGACCTTGGCGTTGTCGATAGACCTGCGTCTGCAATACCTGGCCACCCGCGAACTGCGCAACGCCATCGCCGAACAGGAAGCCAAGGCCGGCAGCCTGGTGATCATGGACGTCAAGACCGGCGAGGTCCTGGCCATGGTCAACCAGCCGACCTACAACCCGAACAACCGCCGCAGCATGTTCCCGGCGGCCATGCGCAACCGGGCGATCATCGACGTCTTCGAACCGGGCTCGACGGTCAAGCCGATCTCCATGAGCGCCGCGCTGCAGAGCGGCCGCTGGAAACCCACCGACAAGGTCGAGGTGTATCCGGGCAGCCTGCAAATTGGTCGCTACACCATCAAGGACGTGTCCAGAAGCGAGGGCCCGATCCTCGACCTGACGGGCATCCTGATCAACTCGTCCAACGTCGGCATGAGCAAGATCGCCTTCGATATCGGTGGCGAGGCCATCTACCGGGTGATGTCCCAGGTCGGTCTGGGCCAGTACACCGGCCTGGGCTTCCCAGGCGAGCGCGTCGGCAACCTGCCCAACCACCGTGAGTGGCGCAAGGCCGAGACCGCGACCCTGTCGTATGGCTACGGCGTGTCGGTGACCGCCCTGCAACTGGTGCATGCCTACGCCGCGCTGGCCAACGACGGCAAGATGGTGCCGCTGTCGATCCTCAAGGTCGACAAGGCGCCGGAAGCCGTGCAGGCGATCCCCAAGGAAACCGCCGAAACCGTGCAGGCCATGCTGCAGCAGGTGATCGAGGCGCCGCGCGGGGTGTTCCGCGCCCAGGTGCCGTTCTATCACGTGGGTGGCAAGTCGGGTACCGCGCGCAAGGCCACCGTCGGCTCCAAGGGCTACACCGAGAACGCCTACCGTTCGCTGTTCGCCGGCTTCGGCCCGATGAGCGACCCGCGCTACGCCATCGTCGTGGTCATCGACGAGCCGAGCAAGGGTGGCTACTTCGGCGGCCTGGTCTCGGCCCCCGTATTCAGCAAAGTGATGTCGGGCACCCTGCGCCTGATGAATGTACCGCCGGACAACCTGCCGCCTTCGACGCAGCAAGCCAGCGCAGTACCCGCCAAGGGAGGGCGAGGTTGATGACGATGCCATTGAGCAAACTGTTCGCCCATGCCAGCCGCGATCCGTTGATCCGCGAGCTGACCCTGGACAGCCGCGCCGTGCGTCCAGGCGACCTGTTCCTGGCCGTGCCGGGGGCCAAGGTCGATGGTCGCGCGCATATCGCCGATGCCCTGGCCCGTGGCGCCGCCGCGGTGGCCTACGAAGAGCAGGGCGCCAGCGTGCTGCCGCTCACCGATGCGCCGCTGATTCCGGTCAAGGGTTTGATTGGCCAGTTGTCGCAGATCGCCGGGCGCTTCTATGGCGAGCCGAGCCGTCAGCTCGACCTGGTCGGCGTGACCGGTACCAACGGCAAGACCAGCGTGACCCAGCTGCTTGCCCAGGCGCTCGACGCCCTGGGCAAGCGCTGTGGCCTGATCGGCACCCTCGGCACCGGCTTCTACGGCGAGCTGCAGAGTGGCCGCCTGACCACGCCGGACCCGATTGCCGTGCAATCGACCTTGAACGACCTGAAAAAGGGCGGCGCCAAGGCCGTGGCCATGGAGGTTTCCTCCCATGCCCTCGAACAGGGTCGGGTGGCCGCGCTGGACTTCGATATCGCGGTGATGACCAACCTGTCCCGCGACCACCTGGACTACCACGGCAGCATGGAGGCCTACGAGGCCGCCAAGGCAAAGCTGTTCGCCTGGCCAAGCCTGCGCGCCCGGGTGGTCAACCTGGATGATGACTTTGGGCGTCGCCTGGCAGACGCTCCTGCCACCTCGCGCCTGATCAGCTACAGCCTGCTGGATTCGGCGGCGACGCTGTTCTGCAAAGAGTCTGCCTTCAACGATGATGGCGTGCGCGCCGTGATCGTCACCCCCCAGGGCGAGCATGTCCTGCGCAGCCGCCTGCTGGGGCGTTTCAACCTGAGCAACATGCTGGCGGCGGTAGCCACGCTGATGGCGCTGGATTACCCGCTGGATGAAATTCTCAAGGTCACCCCGCAACTGCACGGGCCGGTCGGCCGCATGCAGCGCCTGGGTGGCGGTGACAAGCCGTTGGTGGTGGTCGATTACGCCCACACCCCGGATGCCCTGGAAAAAGTACTCGAAGCCTTGCGTCCGCACGCTCACGGCAAGCTGCTGTGCCTGTTCGGCTGTGGTGGCGATCGTGACGCCGGCAAGCGTCCGCTGATGGCCGAGGTGGCCGAGCGCCTGGCCGACCGTGTGCTGGTCACCGACGACAACCCGCGTAGCGAAGACCCCCTGCGGATCTTCGACGATATTCGCCCCGGTTTCGCCAAGCCTGCGGCCGTCGCGTTCGTCGCTGGCCGTGGCGCGGCCATTGCCCAACTGATCGCCAGTGCCAGTGTCGACGACGTGATCGTCCTGGCTGGCAAGGGGCACGAGGATTACCAGGAGATCAATGGCCAGCGCCATGACTTCTCCGACCTGGTCGAAGCCGACAAGGCACTTGCAGCCTGGGAGGCGCCACATGCTTAAGCCGATGATTCTCAGCCAACTGACCGGTGTTCTGAGTGCGCGCCTGGCAGGCGCCGACGCCAGCTTCACCGGTGTGAGCATCGACAGCCGCACCGTCGCTGCCGGCCAACTGTTCGTCGCCCTGACCGGCCCACGCTTCGATGGCCACGACTACCTGGCCGACGTGAAAGCCAAGGGCGCGGTCGCCGCGCTGGTCGAGCGCGAAGTCGCCGGTGTCGACCTGCCGCAGCTGCTGGTCGCCGACTGCCGCGTCGCTCTCGGTCAGCTCGGCGCCCTGAACCGTGCCGCCTTCGACAAGCCGGTGGTGGCCATCACCGGTTCCAGCGGCAAGACCACGGTCAAGGAAATGCTCGCCGCGATCCTGCGTACCCGCGGGCCGGTGCATGCCACCCGGGGCAACCTGAACAACGACCTCGGCGCACCACTGACCCTGCTGGAGATCGCTCCGGAGCACAGCGCCGCGGTGATCGAGCTGGGCGCCTCGCGCATTGGCGAAATCCGCTACACCGTCGGCCTGACCCGGCCGCAGGTGGTGATCATCAACAACGCCGGTACCGCCCACGTCGGCGAGTTCGGTGGTCCGGAGAAGATCGTCGAAGCCAAGGGCGAGATCCTCGAAGGCCTGGGCGAGGGCGGCACGGCCATCCTCAACCTGGCCGACAAGGCGTTCGAGATCTGGCGCAAGCGGGCGGGCGATCACCGCATCTTCAGTTTCGCCCTGGACAATCCGCAGGCGGACTTCCACGCCAGTGATATCGGGCGCGATGCCCGTGGCTGCCCGTCGTTCACCCTGCACGGCCCGGACGGCAGCGTCCCGGTGCAGTTGAACCTGCTCGGCACCCACAACGTCAGCAACGCCCTGGCCGCCGCTGCCGCCGCCCATGCCGTTGGTCTGAGCCTGAGCGGCATCGCCGCCGGCCTCGCTGCCGTGCAACCGGTCAAGGGCCGCACCGTGGCGCAGATCGCGCCCAGCGGCGTGCGGGTCATCGACGACAGCTACAACGCAAATCCCACCTCGATGTGCGCCGCCATTGATATACTCGCCGGCTTTTCCGGACGCACCGTCCTGGTGCTCGGGGATATCGGCGAACTGGGACAATGGGCCGAGGAAGGCCACCGTCAGGTGGGCGACTACGCCCGCGGCAAGGTCGACGCGTTGTACGCGGTGGGCACCAACATGGCCCATGCGGTCAAGGCGTTCGGCGCCAATGGCCGTCATTTCGCTACTCAAGCTGAGCTGATCGCTGCCGTTGGCGCCGAGAATACCAGCGATACCACTATCTTGATCAAGGGCTCGCGCAGCGCTGCGATGGAAAACGTCGTGGCCGCACTGTGTGGTGCCAGCGGGGAGAAACATTAATGCTGCTGCTGTTGGCTGAGTATCTGCAACAGTTCCACAAGGGCTTCGCGGTCTTCCAATACCTGACCCTGCGCGGGATTCTGGGTGTGCTGACCGCGTTGTCCCTGGCCCTGTGGTTGGGCCCGTGGATGATCCGTACCCTGCAGATCCGCCAGATCGGTCAGGCCGTGCGCAACGACGGCCCGCAATCGCACCTGTCCAAATCCGGCACCCCGACCATGGGCGGCGCGCTGATCCTGTCGGCCATCGCCATCAGCACCCTGCTGTGGGCCGACCTGACCAACCGCTACGTATGGGTGGTGCTGATCGTCACCCTGGCGTTCGGCGCCATCGGCTGGGTCGACGACTACCGCAAGGTGATCGAGAAGAACTCCCGCGGCCTGCCGAGCCGCTGGAAGTATTTCTGGCAGTCGGTGTTCGGCCTGGCCGCGGCGATCTTCCTGTACAAGACCGCGCCGACCAGCGTCGAGACCACGCTGATCATCCCGATGCTCAAGGACCTGGCGATTCCGCTGGGTGCCGGGTTCATCGTGCTGACCTATTTCGTCATCGTCGGTTCGAGCAACGCGGTCAACCTGACCGACGGCCTCGATGGCCTGGCGATCATGCCGACGGTGATGGTCGGCGGTGCCCTGGGCATCTTCTGCTACCTGTCGGGTAACGTGAAGTTCGCCGAATACCTGCTGATCCCTTACGTGCCGGGCGCAGGCGAGCTGATCGTGTTCTGCGGCGCGCTGATCGGCGCCGGCCTGGGCTTCCTGTGGTTCAACACCTATCCGGCCCAGGTGTTCATGGGCGACGTCGGCGCCCTGGCGCTGGGCGCGGCCCTGGGCACCATCGCGGTGATCGTCCGTCAGGAGGTCGTCCTGTTCATCATGGGCGGCGTGTTCGTGATGGAAACCCTGTCGGTGGTCATCCAGGTGGCGTCGTTCAAGCTCACCGGCAAGCGCGTGTTCCGCATGGCGCCGATCCACCACCACTTTGAACTCAAGGGTTGGCCCGAGCCACGGGTGATCGTCCGCTTCTGGATCATCACCGTGATTCTGGTGCTGATTGGCCTTGCCACCCTGAAACTGAGGTAAACGAGCGTGTCACTGATCGCTTCCGACCAATTCCGCATCGTTGTCGGCCTCGGCAAGAGCGGCATGTCCCTGGTTCGCTTCCTGGCGAACCGGGGCATTGCCTTTGCGGTCGCCGACACCCGCGAGCAACCGCCGGAACTGGACACCCTGCGCCGTGATTACCCGCAGGTGGAAGTGCGCTGTGGCGAGCTGGACGTGGACTTCCTGTGCCGGGCCAACGAGCTGTACGTGAGCCCCGGCCTGGCCCTGGCCACGCCTGCCCTGCAGCAGGCCGCCGCGCGCGGCGTGAAGCTGTCCGGCGACATCGAGCTGTTCGCCCGCCACGCCAAGGCACCGATCGTCGCGATCAGCGGCTCCAACGCCAAGAGCACCGTCACCACCCTGGTCGGCGAGATGGCCGCCAAGGCAGGCAAACGTGTGGCGGTCGGCGGCAACCTTGGCACCCCGGCCCTCGACCTGCTGGCCGACGACGTCGAGCTGTACGTGCTGGAGCTGTCGAGCTTCCAGCTGGAGACCACCGACCAGCTCAACGCTGAAGTGGCCACCGTGCTGAACATCAGTGAAGACCACATGGACCGCTACAGCGGCCTGCCGGCCTATCACCTGGCCAAGCACCGGATCTTCCGCGGTGCCCGCCAGGTGGTGGTGAACCGCCAGGATGCCCTGAGCCGTCCGTTGCCGGTCGAAGGCCGGCCGAGCTGGAGCTTCGGTCTCAACGCGCCGGACTTCAAGGCCTTTGGCCTGCGCGAGGTCGAGGGCGAGAAGTACCTGGCGTTTGAATTCCAGACCCTCATGCCGGTGCGTGAGCTGAAGATCCGTGGCGCCCACAACCACAGCAACGCCCTGGCCGCGCTGGCCCTCGGCCATGCCGCCGGCCTGCCCTTCGAGCCGATGCTCGAGGCGCTGCGTGAGTTCAAAGGCCTGGCCCATCGCTGCCAGTGGGTGCGCGAGCGCAACGGGGTGAACTGGTACGACGACTCCAAGGCCACCAACGTCGGTGCCGCCCTGGCCGCCATTGAAGGACTGGGCGCCGATATCGAAGGCAAGCTGGTACTGATCGCCGGTGGCGATGGCAAGGGCGCCGATTTCGCCGCACTGCGCGAGCCGATGGCTCAACACTGCCGTGCGGTAGTGCTGCTCGGCCGTGACGCCGAGCGTCTGGCCGAAACCCTGGGCGATGCCGTGGCGCAAGTCCGGGTCAAGACCCTCGACGAAGCCGTGCAGCGTTGCGCCGAACTGGCCCAGCCGGGTGACGCGGTGCTGCTGTCGCCTGCCTGCGCCAGCCTCGACATGTTCAAGAATTTCGAAGAACGCGGGCGCCTGTTCGCCCAGGCGGCGGAGGGGCTGGCATGATCTTCGGCATCCTCAAACCGTACCCGTCGCCGCTGATCAGCGGCCGTGGCATCGACCTCGACTTCCCGCTGCTGGCCGGCTGCCTGGCGCTGCTCGGCCTGGGCCTGGTGATGATCACCTCGGCGTCCTCGGAAGTGGCCGCGGTGCAGTCGGGCAACCCGCTGTACCACATGTTCCGCCACCTGGTGTACGTCACCCTCGGCCTGGGTGCCGGGTTGCTGACCATGCTGGTGCCGATCGCCACCTGGCAGCGCATGGGCTTCCTCATGCTGATCGGTGCCTTCGGCCTGCTGGTGCTGGTGCTGGTGCCGGGCATCGGCCGTGAGGTGAACGGCTCGATGCGCTGGATCGGCTTCAGCTTCTTCAACGTGCAGCCGTCGGAGATCGCCAAGGTCTTCGTGGTCATCTATCTCGCCGGCTACCTGGTTCGCCGGCAGACCGAGGTGCGGGAAAGCTGGATGGGCTTCTTCAAGCCGTTCATCGTGCTGCTGCCGATGGCCGGCCTGCTGCTGATGGAGCCGGACTTCGGCGCCACGGTGGTGATGATGGGCGCTGCGGCGGCCATGCTGTTCCTTGGCGGGGTGGGGTTGTTCCGCTTCTCGCTGATGGTGGTGCTGGCGGTCATTTCGGTGGTGGTGCTGGTCCAGGCCCAGCCGTACCGCATGGCGCGACTGATCACCTTCACCGACCCCTGGTCCGACCAGTTCGGTTCCGGCTACCAGCTGACCCAGGCGCTGATCGCCTTCGGCCGCGGCGAGTGGCTGGGCGTGGGCCTGGGCAACAGCGTGCAGAAGCAGTTCTACCTGCCCGAGGCGCATACCGACTTCGTGTTCTCGGTGCTGGCCGAAGAGCTCGGCGTGATCGGCTCGCTGCTGACCATCGCGCTGTTCGTCTTCATTACCGTGCGCGCGCTGTACATCGGCCTGTGGGCCGAGAAGGCCAAGCAGTTCTTCGCCGCCTACATGGCCTTTGGCCTGTCGTTCCTGTGGATCGGCCAGTTCCTGATCAACATCGGCGTGAACGTCGGCCTGCTGCCGACCAAGGGTCTGACCCTGCCG
Source organism: Pseudomonas sp. BW16M2 (assembly GCF_014268865.1). Taxonomy (NCBI): domain Bacteria; kingdom Pseudomonadati; phylum Pseudomonadota; class Gammaproteobacteria; order Pseudomonadales; family Pseudomonadaceae; genus Pseudomonas; species Pseudomonas sp. BW16M2. Next base: position 173,287 of record NZ_JABWRI010000007.1, read on the forward strand.
TTCCTCAGCTACGGCGGCAGCTCGCTGGTGATCTGCTGCGCCTGCGTCGGGCTGTTGCTACGGATCGAGTGGGAGAGCCGCACGCACCTGGGCAGCGAGGAACACGAATTCAAGGAGAGCGATTTTGCCGAGGAGACCAGTCATGGCCGCTGACGGCAAGAACATCCTGATCATGGCCGGCGGTACCGGGGGCCACGTGTTCCCGGCCCTGGCCTGCGCCCGCGAGTTCCAGGCCCGTGGCTACAAGGTGCACTGGCTGGGCACCCCGCGTGGCATCGAGAACGAACTGGTACCCCAGGCCGGCCTGCCGTTGCACCTGATCCAGGTCACCGGCCTGCGCGGCAAGGGCAAGCTGTCGCTGCTCAAGGCGCCGTTCACCCTGATCAAGGCCGTGCTGCAGGCGCGGCGCATCGTGCGTGAGCTCAAGCCGGTCTGCGTGGTCGGCTTCGGTGGCTATGTGACCGGCCCCGGCGGTGTTGCCGCCCGGTTGTGCGGGGTACCGCTGGTGATCCACGAGCAGAATGCCCGCGCCGGCACCACCAATCGCCTGCTGCTGCCGTTGGCCGCGCGTGTCTGCGAAGCCTTCCCGGACACCTTCGCCGCCAGCGACAAGCTGCGCACCACCGGCAATCCGGTGCGCCCGGAGCTGTTCATGGACGCGGCACGCGCGCCCCTGGCCGAGCGCCGTGCGCGCCTGCTGGTCATGGGCGGCAGCCTGGGTGCGGAACCATTGAACAAATTGTTGCCTAAGGCCCTGTCCGAAGTGCCGGAAAACCTGCGCCCCGAGGTGTTCCACCAGGCCGGGAAAAACCACGCCCCCGTCACCGCCGAGCGTTATCACGAGGCAGGTGTCGAGGCCCAGGTCGAACCGTTCATCAAGGACATGGCCCATGCCTATGGCTGGGCCGATATGGTGGTGTGCCGGGCCGGCGCCCTGACCGTCAGCGAACTCGCGGCGGCGGGCCTGCCCTCGATGCTGGTGCCCTTGCCCCATGCCATCGACGACCACCAGACCCACAACGCCCAATACCTGGCTCGTGAAGGCGCCGCCTTCCTGATGCCACAAGCGACTACTGGCGCAGCGCAGCTCGCTGAACGCCTGAACGAGGTGCTGATGCAACCCGAGAAACTCAATGCCATGGCTGGCACCGCCCGCCGCCTGGCCAAACCTGGCGCAACCAGCACCGTGGTCGATATCTGCCTGGAGGTGGCCCATGGTTGAGAGCCAGAAAGCCATGCCCCACCCGAAAATGGGTCGTATCCGTCGCATCCACTTCGTCGGCATCGGCGGCGTGGGCATGTGCGGCATCGCCGAAGTGCTGCTGAACCTGGGCTATGAAGTGTCCGGTTCCGACCTGAAAGAGTCGCCGGTGACCGAGCGCCTGCAGTCGTTCGGCGCGCAGATCTTCGTCGGCCACCGCGCCGAGAACGCCGCCAACGCCGATGTGCTGGTGGTGTCCAGTGCGATCAACCCGGCCAACCCGGAAGTCGCCACCGCCTTGGAGCGGCGTATTCCCGTGGTGCCGCGCGCCGAGATGCTCGCCGAGCTGATGCGCTACCGCCACGGCGTTGCCGTTGCCGGCACCCACGGCAAGACCACCACCACCAGCCTGCTGGCCTCGGTGTTCGCCGCCGGTGGCCTGGACCCGACCTTCGTCATTGGCGGTCGCCTGACCGCAGCCGGTACCAACGCGCAGCTGGGCACCAGCCGCTATCTGATCGCCGAGGCCGACGAGAGCGACGCCAGCTTCCTGCACCTGCAGCCGATGGTCGCTGTGGTCACCAACATCGACGCCGACCACATGGCCACCTACGAGGGCGACTTCAACAAGCTGAAGAAGACCTTCGTCGAGTTCCTGCACAACCTGCCGTTCTACGGGCTGGCGGTGATGTGCCTGGACGACCCGGTGGTGCGCGAGATCCTGCCGCAGGTCAAGCGTCCGACCGTCACCTACGGCTTCAGCGAAGAGGCCGACATCCGCGCCATCAACGTGCGCCAGCAGGGCATGCAGACCCACTTCACCGTGCTGCGCCGTGACTGCGAGCCGCTCGAGGTGTCGGTGAACATGCCGGGCAACCACAACGTGCTCAACGCCCTGGCCACCATCGCCATCGCCACCGACGAGGGCATTAGCGACGAAGCCATCGTCCAGGGCCTGTCGGGCTTCCAGGGCGTCGGTCGGCGCTTCCAGGTGTACGGCGAGCTGCCGGTCGACGGCGGCAGCGTGATGCTGGTCGACGACTACGGTCACCACCCGACCGAAGTCGCCGCGGTGATCAAGGCCGTGCGTGGCGGCTGGCCGAGCCGCCGCCTGGTGATCGTCTACCAGCCGCACCGCTACAGCCGCACCCGCGACCTGTACGACGATTTCGTCCAGGTACTGGGCGATGCCAACGTGCTGCTGCTGATGGAGGTCTACCCGGCCGGCGAAGAGCCGATCCCCGGCGCCGACAGCCGCCAGCTGTGCCACAGCATCCGCCAGCGCGGCAAGCTCGACCCGATCTACATCGAACGCGGCGCCGAGCTAGCGCCGCTGGTCAAGCCGCTGCTGCGTGCCGGCGACATCCTGATCTGCCAGGGTGCCGGTGATGTCGGCGGCCTGGCCCCGCAACTGATGAAAAGCCCGCTGTTCGCTGGCGCCAAGCAGGAGAAGTCGAAATGACCAGCGCCTACGACACGCTGCATTCCACCCTCGACGTCAAGGCCTTCGGCCGCGTCGCCGTGTTGTACGGTGGCAAGAGCGCCGAGCGCGAGGTCTCGCTCAAGTCGGGCAAGGCCGTGATCGAGGCGCTGACCAGCGCCGGTGTCGACGTGGTCGCCATCGACGTCGGTGACGACCTGTTGGATCGCCTGCAGCGCGAGAAGATCGACCGTGCCTTCATCATCCTCCATGGCCGTGGCGGCGAGGACGGCAGCATGCAGGGCCTGCTCGAGTGCCTGGGGATTCCCTACACCGGCAGTGGCATCCTCGCCTCGGCGCTGGCCATGGACAAGCTACGCACCAAGCAGGTGTGGCAGAGCCTGGGCATCCCGACCCCGCGTCACGCGGTGCTGGGCAGCGAGCAGGATTGTGTTGCCGCCAGTGCGGAACTGGGCTTCCCGTTGATCGTCAAACCTGCCCATGAAGGTTCGAGCATCGGCATGGCCAAGGTGAACAGCGAGCAGGAGCTGGTCGCTGCCTGGAAAGACGCCGCCAAATACGATTCGCAAGTACTGGTCGAGCAGTGGATCCACGGTCCGGAGTTCACCGTCGCTGTGCTGCGCGGCCAGGTACTGCCGCCGATCGCGCTGGGCACCCCGCATGTGTTCTACGACTACGACGCCAAGTACATCGCCAATGACACCCAGTACCGCATCCCGTGTGGCCTGGACAGTGCCAAGGAACAAGAGCTTATCGACCTGACCGCGCGTGCCTGCGATGCCGTTGGCATCGAGGGCTGGGGCCGTCTGGACGTGATGCAGGACGAGCAGGGCCGGTTCTGGCTGCTCGAGGTCAACACCGCACCGGGCATGACCGACCATAGCCTGGTGCCCATGGCGGCCCGCGCCGCCGGTCTGGACTTCCAGCAGCTGGTGCTGGCGATCCTGGCCGACAGCGTAGCGAAGCGAGGTTAACCAGCCATGCAAGGCGCGATGATACGTCAGCAACCACCCGTTACCGGCCGCAGCAAGCCGGTGCCACGTGGTGCCAGCCGACTGGTGGCCGACGAGCCCGTATCGGCGCGCCTGCCTCGGCCAAGCTTCGGCGGTCTCAAGCGCCTGCTGTGGCCGGTGCTGCTGGTGGCCGCAGGCTTTGGCGCCTACGAGGGCGCCATCCGCCTGATGCCCTACGCAGACCGGCCGATCACCAAGATCGACGTGCAGGGCGACCTCAGCTACATCAGCCAGCAGTCGGTGCAGCAGCGAATCGCCCCCTATGTGGCGGCGAGCTTCTTCACCGTCGACCTGGCGGCGATGCGCGTGGAACTGGAGCAGATGCCCTGGATCGCCCATGCCGAAGTGCGCCGGGTGTGGCCGGACGAGGTGGTGATCCGCCTGGAAGAACAGTTGCCGGTGGCGCGCTGGGGCGACGAGGCCTTGCTCAACAACCAGGGCCAGGCCTTCACCCCGCGCGAGCTGGCCAACTACGAGCACCTGCCGCAGCTGTTCGGGCCGCAGCGCGCTCAGCAACAAGTCATGCAGCAGTATCAGGTATTGAGCCAGATGCTGCGCCCCATGGGCTTTTCCATCGCTCGCCTGGAGCTGCGCGAGCGAGGCAGCTGGTTCCTGACCACCGGTGCGGGCAGCGCCGGTGCGGGCGTCGAGCTGCTGTTGGGGCGCGACCATCTGGTGGAGAAGATGCGCCGTTTCATTGCCATTTACGACAAATCGCTTAAAGACCAGATCACCAATATCGCCCGCATCGATCTGCGTTATTCCAACGGACTTGCCGTTGGTTGGCGGGAACCGAATGCACCGACGACGGCCCAACCCGCCGTTGCGAAGAATTAGAGAGAGGCAGGACCATGGCAAACGCGCATAGCGGCAAAATGATCGTCGGGCTGGACATCGGCACCTCCAAGGTGGTGGCGCTGGTGGGTGAGGTCGGCGAGGACGGCACCCTGGAGATCGTCGGGATCGGCACCCATCCATCCCGCGGCCTGAAGAAGGGCGTGGTGGTGAACATCGAATCGACCGTGCAGTCGATCCAGCGCGCCGTCGAAGAGGCCCAGCTGATGGCCGGCTGCCGCATCCACTCGGCGTTCGTCGGCGTGGCCGGCAACCACATCCGCAGCCTGAACTCCCATGGCATCGTCGCCATCCGCGACCGCGAAGTCAGCACCGCCGACCTCGAGCGCGTGCTCGACGCCGCCCAGGCCGTGGCCATTCCGGCCGACCAGCGCGTGCTGCACACCCTGCCGCAGGACTACGTGATCGACAACCAGGAAGGCGTGCGCGAGCCCCTGGGCATGTCGGGCGTGCGCCTGGAAGCCAAGGTCCACGTGGTCACCTGCGCGGTCAACGCGGCGCAGAACATCGAGAAGTGCGTGCGCCGCTGCGGCCTGGAAATCGACGACATCATCCTCGAGCAATTGGCCTCGGCCTACTCGGTGCTGACCGACGACGAGAAAGAGCTGGGCGTGTGCCTGGTGGACATCGGCGGCGGCACCACCGACATCGCCATCTTCACCGAAGGCGCGATTCGTCACACCGCGGTGATCCCGATCGCGGGCGATCAGGTCACCAACGACATCGCCATGGCCCTGCGCACCCCCACGCAGTACGCCGAGGAAATCAAGATCCGCTACGCCTGCGCCCTGGCCAAGCTGGCCGGCGCCGGCGAGACCATCAAGGTGCCGAGCGTCGGCGACCGTCCGCCGCGCGAGCTGTCGCGCCAGGCCCTGGCCGAAGTGGTGGAACCGCGTTACGACGAGCTGTTCACCCTGATCCAGGCCGAACTGCGTCGCAGCGGTTTCGAGGACCTGGTGCCGGCCGGCATCGTCCTCACCGGCGGCACCGCGAAGATGGAAGGCGCCGTGGAACTGGCCGAGGAAATCTTCCACATGCCGGTACGCCTGGGCGTGCCGCACAGCGTTCGGGGCCTGAGCGACGTGGTGCGCAACCCGATCTATTCCACCGGCGTGGGCCTGCTCACCTACGGTCTGCAGAAGCAGTCCGAGGACCCGTCCCTGACCGGTATCAGCAACAGCAACAGCAGCAACAACAGCTATGGCGATGAACCGAAGGGCCCTGTGCTTGAACGACTCAAGCGTTGGGTCCAGAGCAACTTCTAAGTTTCAAAGCAGTAGTGGTAGGCGCGACAACTAGAGAACTGTAAGGAGAGGGAAAATGTTCGAGCTCGTAGACAACGTCCCGCAGAGTCCGGTCATCAAGGTGATCGGCGTTGGCGGTGGTGGCGGCAACGCCGTCAACCACATGGTCAAAAGCAATATCGAAGGCGTCGAGTTCATCTGCGCCAACACCGATGCCCAGGCGCTGAAGAACATCGGCGCGCGCACCATCCTGCAACTGGGCACCGGCGTGACCAAGGGCCTGGGTGCCGGCGCCAATCCGGAAGTCGGCCGTCAGGCCGCGCTGGAAGACCGTGAGCGCATCGCCGAGGTGCTGCAGGGCACCAACATGGTGTTCATCACCACCGGCATGGGTGGCGGTACCGGTACCGGCGCGGCGCCGATCATCGCCGAAGTGGCCAAGGAAATGGGCATCCTCACCGTTGCGGTGGTGACCCGTCCGTTCCCGTTCGAGGGCCGCAAGCGCATGCAGATCGCCGACGAAGGCATCCGCATGCTGGCTGAAAGCGTCGACTCGCTGATCACCATCCCCAACGAGAAGCTGCTGACCATCCTGGGCAAAGATGCAAGCCTCTTGTCCGCCTTCGCCAAGGCCGACGACGTGCTGGCCGGTGCCGTTCGCGGTATCTCCGACATCATCAAGCGTCCGGGCATGATCAACGTCGACTTCGCCGACGTGCGCACCGTGATGGGCGAGATGGGCATGGCGATGATGGGTACCGGTTGCGCCAGCGGCCCGAACCGTGCTCGCGAAGCCACCGAGGCGGCGATCCGCAACCCGCTGCTCGAGGACGTCAACCTGCAGGGTGCCCGCGGCATCCTGGTGAACATCACCGCAGGTCCCGACCTGTCGCTGGGCGAGTACTCCGACGTGGGTAGCATCATCGAGGCCTTCGCCTCCGACCACGCGATGGTCAAGGTCGGCACCGTGATCGACCCGGACATGCGCGACGAGCTGCACGTGACCGTGGTGGCCACCGGCCTGGGCGCGCGCATCGAGAAGCCGGTCAAGGTGGTCGACAACACCCTGCAGACCGCTCAGCAGGCGTACGAGGCTTCCAACCCGGCCCCGGTTCGCCAGGAGCAGTCGGCGGTCAACTACCGTGACCTGGAGCGTCCGACCGTGATGCGCAACCAGGCCCACGCGGGTGCCGCGGCGGCAGCTAAACTCAACCCTCAGGATGATCTGGACTACCTGGATATCCCGGCGTTCCTGCGTCGTCAGGCCGATTAATGGAATTTATCAGGGGTATTAGGGTGATTGGTGTTCAGCAAAGGCCGGGTCTGTTATCATCCCCAGCCTTTGTTGATACCTGTTCGCAATTTGCGCTGAAGCGGCCAATGCCATGATTAGACAACGCACCCTGAAGAATACCATCCGTGCCACAGGTGTCGGCCTGCACTCCGGGGAGAAGGTCTACCTGACCCTCAAGCCTGCGCCTGTCGACACCGGCATCGTCTTCCGTCGCGCCGATCTCGACCCTGTGGTCGAAATCCCGGCGCGCGCGGCCAACGTCGGTGAGACCACCATGTCCACGACATTGGTCAACGGTGACGTCAAAGTCGATACGGTCGAGCACCTGCTCTCCGCCATGGCGGGCCTGGGCATCGATAACGCCTACGTCGAGCTCTCCGCCTCGGAAGTGCCGATCATGGATGGCAGCGCCGGACCCTTCGTATTCCTGATCCAATCGGCCGGCCTGGAAGAACAGGACGCAGCCAAGAAGTTCATCCGCATCCTGCGCGAAGTGACAGTGGAAGAGGGCGACAAGCGCGCCACTTTCCTGCCTTTCGACGGGTTCAAGGTGAGCTTCGAGATCGACTTCGATCACCCGGTCCTCAAGGGCCAGACCCAGAGCGCGGTCGTCGATTTCTCCAGCACCTCGTTCGTCAAGGAAGTCAGCCGTGCCCGCACGTTCGGCTTCATGCGTGACATCGAGTACCTGCGCAAGCACAACCTTGCGTTGGGCGGCAGCGTGGAGAACGCCATCGTGGTCGACGAGACCGGCGTGCTTAACGAAGACGGCCTTCGTTCCGATGACGAATTCGTCAAGCACAAGATCCTCGACGCCATCGGCGACCTTTATCTGCTGGGCAACAGCCTGATCGGCGAGTTCAAGGGCTACAAGTCCGGACACGCGCTGAACAACCAGCTGCTGCGCAAGCTGATCGCTGAAACGGACGCTTGGGAAGTGGTCACCTTCGAAGATGCCAGCACGGCACCGATCTCGTACATGCGCCCTGTTGCGGCCGTGTAAGTTCGAACACTCTCTCTAGTGTGATTAAGGCCACCTTCGGGTGGCCTTTTTTATGGCCACAGATCGTCCATCACTCTTTAGCTTTGCGCGATCCCTGTAGGAGCGGCCTTCAGTTCTTGCTCTGCGCATGCGCCGCCAGGCGCTCCAGCGCTGCGCGCAACTTCGGATCGCTGATGCCCTCGGCCGAGCCGCGGATACTGTCTGCGGCAGATTCCGAAAGCTCAGGCCCGTGGCCTTCGTGTTTTGCTGCTACCAGCGGTGGTTGCACCTTGAACTGGATGCGGCTCAGGTTGGCGAACGCCTCCATGGCTTGCAGCTGGCGTTGCAGGCGCTTCTGCTGGTAGCGCAGGCGGGTGGCCCAATGGCCGTCGGTAACCACCAGCAACAAAGTCCCTTCCTTCCAGGAGGCCACGTGGCAGTGCTCGCGGGCGGCCGGTTGCAGCTGGCTTTCCAGCAGGCGCTGCAGGTGCTCGAGGCGCTCGGCCTGGTTGAGCAGCAGGCGCAGTGGCCGGGCCTTGCGCAGCAGGTCGGCGGGCGGGCGGGCAGGGGTGGGTTTGTAGGCCATGGAGGTCTGCAGAGGGTTACAGGATCGACAGTCTACCAGTTGGGCATTCATCGCGGGGCAAGCCCGCTCCCACGCCAGCGTGTGGCTGGGCGTGGGAGCGGGCTTGCCCCGCGAGCGGTCGTCGGATCTTGATGCAAGTCATTCGCGATACGTTTCATCTTCGCGCACCTTGAACTTGCGCAAAAAGCCCCTATGTTAGTCAGGCCCCCTAAAAGCGCTGTGCCAGCATCGTGGAAATCCACCACTTTCCTCACCATCGTTTCCGGGTAGAATGCTCGTTCGCATGCGGCCTCAGGGCTGCACGGGCGACTCACGGGGCCGCCCTCCATCCCTACGTGTGGAAGATCCTGCCGATATGTTTGCGCCTTTGTTAAAAAAACTTTTTGGAAGCAAGAACGAGCGTGAAATCAAACGCATGCTCAAGACGGTGAGCACCGTCAATGCCTTCGAAGAGAAGATGGTGGCCCTCTCCGACGAGCAGCTGCAGGGCAAGACCGCAGAGTTCAAGGAACGCCTGGCCAAAGGCGAGACGCTCGACCAGCTGCTGCCCGAAGCCTTCGCCGTGGCCCGCGAGGCCGGCAAGCGCGTGATGGGCATGCGTCACTTCGATGTCCAGCTGATCGGCGGCATGACCTTGCACGAAGGCATGATCGCAGAAATGCGCACCGGTGAAGGCAAGACCTTGGTCGGTACCCTGGCCGTGTACCTCAACGCGCTGTCCGGCAAGGGCGTGCACGTGGTCACCGTCAACGACTACCTGGCCCGCCGCGACGCCAACTGGATGCGTCCGCTGTACGAGTTCCTCGGCCTCAACGTCGGCATCGTCTCGGCCTTCCAGCCGCCGGAAGAAAAGCGCGCCGCCTATGCCGCCGACATCACCTACGGCACCAACAACGAATTCGGTTTCGACTACCTGCGCGACAACATGGCGTTCAGCCAGGACGAGAAGTTCCAGCGTGAGCTGAACTTCGCCGTGATCGACGAAGTCGACTCGATCCTCATCGACGAGGCGCGCACCCCGCTGATCATCTCCGGCCAGGCCGAGGACAGCTCCAAGCTGTACATCGAGATCAACCGCCTGATCCCGCGCCTGACCCAGCACATCGAGGAAGTCGAAGGCCAGGTGACCCAAGAGGGCCACTACACCATCGACGAGAAGAGCCGCCAGGTCGAACTGAACGAGGCCGGCCACCAGTTCATCGAGGACATGCTGACCCAATCCGGCCTGCTGGCCGAGGGCGAGAGCCTGTACTCGGCGCACAACCTTAGCCTGCTGACCCACGTCTACGCCGGCCTGCGCGCGCACAAGCTGTTCCACCGCAACGTCGAGTACATCGTCCAGGAAGGCCAGATCCTCCTGATCGACGAGCACACTGGCCGCACCATGCCGGGCCGCCGCCTGTCCGAAGGCCTGCACCAGGCCATCGAGGCCAAGGAAAACCTGAACATCCAGGCCGAGAGCCAGACCCTGGCCTCGACCACCTTCCAGAACTACTTCCGCCTCTACACCAAGCTGTCCGGCATGACCGGTACCGCCGACACCGAGGCGTTCGAGTTCGCCCAGATCTACAACCTCAACGTGATGGTCATCCCACCGAACAAGCCGTTGGCCCGCAAGGACTTCAACGACCTGGTGTACCTGACCGCCGACGAGAAGTACGCCGCGATCATCGCCGACATCAAGGAAAGCATGGCCCACGGCCGTCCAGTCCTGGTCGGTACCGCGACCATCGAAACCTCCGAGCACATGTCCAACCTGCTCAAGAAGGAAGGTATCGACCACAAGGTCCTGAACGCCAAGTACCACGAGAAAGAAGCCGAGATCATCGCCCAAGCCGGTGCTCCAGGCGCACTGACCATCGCCACCAACATGGCCGGTCGTGGTACCGACATCCTGCTGGGCGGTAACTGGGAGGCCGAAGTGGCCGCCCTGGACAACCCGACCGCCGAGCAGATCGCCCAGATCAAGGCCGACTGGCAGAAACGTCACCAGCAGGTACTGGAAGCCGGTGGCCTGCACGTGATCGCCTCCGAGCGCCATGAGTCGCGCCGTATCGACAACCAGCTGCGTGGCCGTGCCGGCCGTCAGGGTGACGCCGGTTCCAGCCGCTTCTACCTGTCGCTGGAAGACAGCCTGATGCGCATCTTCGCCTCCGACCGGGTGAAGAACTTCATGAAAGCGCTGGGGATGCAGTCCGGCGAGGCCATCGAGCATCGCATGGTGACCAACGCCATCGAGAAGGCGCAGCGCAAGGTCGAAGGCCGCAACTTCGACATCCGCAAGCAACTGCTCGAATACGACGACGTGGCCAACGAGCAGCGCAAGGTGATCTACCACATGCGCAACAGCCTGCTGGCCGCCGAGAACATCGGCGACACCATCGCCGAGTTCCGCCAGGAAGTGCTCGATGCCACCATCAGCCAGCACATCCCGCCGCAATCGCTGCCCGAGCAGTGGGACGTGGCCGGTCTGGAAGCTTCGCTGGCCAGCGATTTCGCCATCAAGCTGCCGATCCAGCAGTGGCTCGACGAGGATGATCACCTCTACGAGGAGACCCTGCGCGAGCGGCTGATCAAGGAAATCACCGACGCCTACAACGAGAAGGAAGACCAGGCCGGTATCGACGCCCTGCGTACCTTCGAGAAGCAGATCCTGCTGCGCGTGCTGGACGACCTGTGGAAAGACCACCTGTCGACCATGGACCACCTGCGTCATGGTATCCACCTGCGCGGCTATGCGCAGAAGAACCCGAAGCAGGAGTACAAGCGCGAGTCGTTCACCCTGTTCCAGGAGCTGCTGGAGTCGATCAAGCGCGACACCATCCGCGTGCTCTCGCACGTCCAGGTGCGCCGCGAAGACCCGGCCGAGGAAGAGGCGCGCCTGCGCCGCGAGGCCGAGGAGCTGGCCAGCCGCATGCAGTTCCAGCACGCCGCCGCCCCGGGCCTGGAAGGCGAGCAGCTGGCCGAGGAGGGCGCCGAAGTCGCCGTGGCCTCCGCGCCGGTTCGCAACGACATGAAGCTGGGCCGCAACGAGCCGTGCTGGTGTGGTTCGGGCAAGAAATTCAAGCATTGCCACGGTCAGATCGAGTAATCGATCCTGCGTGACATCCGAGGGGCCGCGTTGCGGCCCTTTCGCGACACAGGGCCGCTCCCACAGGTACAGCGCTCGGCTAAAGAGCAGCGCAGTCTCTGTGGGAGCGGCCTTGTGTCGCGATGGGCTGCGAAGCGGCCCCCGCTCTTCCCTCAGGTAACCGGCCGACATTAAGATCGTCCGACGTCGTCACATCCCTTGTTTTCCATAGGAGCGCTCTAATGGCTGTTGGTCTTGGTCCCCTGCCCACCCTGCACCCGGTTCCCGGTTTCGAACTCGGTATCGCCTCGGCGGGCATCAAGCGCCCAGGGCGCAAGGATGTGGTGGTGATGCGCTGCGCCGAAGGCTCCAGCGTCGCCGGCGTGTTCACCCTCAACGCCTTCTGCGCGGCCCCGGTGATCCTTTCCAAGCAGCGTGTGCAGGGCACCGTGCGTTACCTGCTGACCAACACCGGCAACGCCAATGCCGGCACCGGCGCACCGGGCCTGGCCGCCGCCGAGCGCACCTGCGCCAAGCTGGCCGAGCTTGCTGGCGTGCCGGCTGAGTCCGTGCTGCCGTTCTCCACCGGCGTGATCGGCGAGCCGCTGCCGGTCGAGAAGATCGAAGGCGCGCTGCAGGCCGCCCTGGACAACCTGTCGGAAAACCACTGGGCCGAAGCCGCCACCGGCATCATGACCACCGACACCCTGCCCAAGGGCGCCAGCCGTCAGTTCCAGCACGACGGCAAGACCATCACCGTCACCGGCATCAGCAAGGGCGCGGGCATGATCCGCCCGAACATGGCCACCATGCTCGGCTACATCGCCACCGACGCCAAGGTTGCCCCGGCGGTGCTCAAGGACCTGATGCTCGACGGCGCCAACAAGTCGTTCAACCGCATCACCATCGACGGCGACACCTCGACCAACGACTGCTGCATGCTGATCGCCACTGGCAAGGCCGATGTGCCGGAAGTCACCGAGGCCAGCGGCGCACTGTTCGAGGCGCTGAAAAAGGCGGTGTTCGAGGTGTGCATGGAGGTGGCCCAGGCCATCGTCCGTGACGGCGAAGGTGCCACCAAGTTCGTCACCGTGCAGGTCAACGGTGGTGGCAATCACCAGGAGTGCCTGGACGTCGGCTACGCCGTGGCCCACTCGCCGCTGATCAAGACCGCGCTGTTCGCCTCCGACCCCAACTGGGGCCGTATCCTCGCCGCGGTCGGTCGGGCCGGCGTGCCGGCTCTGGATGTCAGCCTGATCGATGTGTACCTGGACAGCGTGTGCATCGCCAGCAAGGGCGGACGCAGCCCGAGCTACACCGAGGACCAGGGCGCCAAGGTGATGGCCCAGGAGGAGATCACCATCCGCATCGAGCTGGGCCGTGGCCAGTGCAGCGAAACCATCTGGACCACCGACCTGTCCCACGAGTACGTGAAGATCAACGCCGAATACCGGACTTGATGCATAGGGGGCCGCTTTGCGGCCCTTTCGCGGCACGAGGCCGCTCCTACAAGGGAATGCGATCTCCTGTAGGAGCGGCCTTGTGCCGCGAAAGGGCTGCGCAGCAGCCCCAATATCCCGAATCCGCTGGAGCCCAATCATGAGCTATCACCTGATCATCGGCGACAAGCTGTATTCCTCCTGGTCGCTACGCGGCGCCCTGGCCCTCGAGCTGGCCGGCGTCCCCTACGAAGAAACCCTGGTCAAGCTCAACCAGCCTGACACCCGCCAGCGCCTGCTGGCCTTCTCGGCCACCGCCAAGGTGCCGCTGCTGCAGAGCGAGCACGGCGTGATCGCCGACTCCCTGGCCATCGCCGAATACCTCAACGAACGCCACCCCGAGGCGCGCCTGTGGCCCGAGGACGTCGCCGCCCGTGCCCAGGCCCGTTCGGCCTGCGCGCAGATGCACAGCGGCTTCTTCGCCCTGCGCGGGGCCATGCCGTTCGATATGTCCCGTGACGAAGCACTGGCCGAGGTGCCGCTGGACGTGCAGGTCGATATCGACCGCATCGTCGCCCTGTGGAACGAATGCCGCGTGGTCGCCAAGGATACCGGTCCGTTCCTGTTCGGCCGGCCGACCCTGGCCGACGCCTTCTTCGCCCCGGTGGCCGTGCGCCTGCGCAGCTACCGCGTCGCGGTGCCGGCCGAAGCGGCCGCCTACATCGAGACTATCTACCAATGGCCGGCCTTCCAGGCCTGGCAACAAGCTGGCCTGGCGGAGCGTGAAGGGTGAAACGGATTCATGTAGTCGCAGCGGTCATTCGTGGTGCCGACGGGCGGATCCTGATCGCTCGCCGCGCTGATACCCAGCACCAGGGCGGCCTGTGGGAGTTCCCCGGCGGCAAGCTGGAGGAGGGCGAGGGTGTCGAGGTGGCGCTGGCCCGCGAGCTGCGCGAGGAGCTGGGTATCGAGGTCGCGGCTTCGCGGCCGTTGATCAAGGTCAGTCACGACTATCCGGACAAGCAGGTGCTGCTGGATGTGCGTGAAGTGCACGCCTTTACCGGCGAGCCCCACGGCGCCGAGGGGCAGCCCTTGGCCTGGGTAGCACCGCGTGACCTTGGCCAGTATGAATTCCCCGAGGCCAACAAGCCGATCGTCGCCGCGGCGCGCCTGCCAGACCAGTACCTGATCACTCCGGACGGGCTGGAAGTGCCAGAGCTGCTCAAGGGCATCCAGAAAGCCGTGGCTAGCGGCATCAAGCTGATCCAGCTGCGCGCGCCGGACATGTACGACCCCAAGTACCGCGATGTGGCGGTGGATGCGGTCGGCCTGTGCGCGGGCAAGGCCCAATTGATGCTCAAGGGGCCGTTGGAATGGTTGGGCGACTTCCCGTCGGCCGGCTGGCACCTGACCGCCGCGCAGTTGCGCAAGTACGCGGCCAAGGGGCGTCCATTCCCGAAGGATCGCTGGCTGGCGGCGTCCTGCCACAGTGTCGAGGAACTGGCGCTGGCTGAGCAGATGGGGGTGGATTTCGTCATCCTGTCACCGGTGCAGGCGACCCAGACTCACCCGGAGGCGGTGCCGTTGGGGTGGGATGAGGCGCAGCGGTTGATCGGCGGGATCAGCCATCCGGTGTTTCTGCTCGGCGGGGTCGGGCCTGGTGAGCGGGAGCGGGCCTGGGAGGTTGGGGCGCAGGGTGTTGCAGGGATCCGGGCGTTCTGGCCTGAGATCTGATACATCAGGCCATCGCGGGGCAAGCCCGCTCCCACGCCAGTCCACAATCTGGCGTGGGAGCGGGCTTGCCCCGCGATACGTTCAGGCCGGCTTCTCGGCTGCTTGCCACAGCACTTCATTCACTCCCTGGCGCCGCCCAATGATCCGGGCCGCGACGAACAGCAGGTCCGACACCCGGTTGATATAGGCCAGCCCCACTCCCTCCAGCGGTTCCAGCGCATTCAGCTGCTGGCAACGCCGTTCCGCCGCCCGCGCCGCGCTGCGGCAGACATGGGCCTGGGCCACCAGCATCGAGCCCCCGGGCAGGATGAAATTCTTCAGCGGCCCCAACTCTTCGTTCCAGCGGTCGATGGCCGCCTCCAGGCGCTTCACCTCGGCTGTGTTCAACGCCTGGTAGCTGGGCATCGCCAGCTCCCCGCCGAGGTCGAACAATCGGTGCTGACAAGGCGCCAGCACCTCGATCAGTTCGCCAAGGCCAGCCTCGGCCAGCCCGGCCAGCAGCACACCCAACTGGCTGTTGAGGCTGTCCACCTCGCCGATCGCCTCGATCCGCGGATGGTCCTTGGGCACCCGGCGTCCGTCGCCCAGGCCGGTTTCGCCTTTGTCGCCGGTGCGGGTGTAGATCTTCGACAGGCGATAGCCCATGTCATGTCTCCGTCTGGATGGTGGTCGGCTGGGCCGGGTTCAGGGGCAGGCGCAGGGTGAAGCAGGTGCCCTGGCCGGGGGTGGACTGCACTTCCATCTGCCCCTTGTGGTTGTTGGTGATGATGAAGTACGACACCGACAGGCCCAGGCCGGTGCCCTGGCCGATTTCCTTGGTGGTGAAGAACGGCTCGAAGGTGCGTTTGCGCACGGTCTCGGGCATGCCGACGCCATTGTCCTCGACCTGGATTTCCGCCCACGGCGGGTTGAGGCGGGTGCGCAGGGTGATGCGCCCTGGTTCGCTGGGCTGCGGGCGCTGGTGGATGGCCTGGGCGGCGTTTTTCAGCAGGTTCAGCAGCACCTGTTCGAGTTCGTTGGCGGTGCAGGGCACCGGGCCCAGTTGCGGGTCGAACTGGCGGACGATGGCCTGGCCCTTGAAGTCGAAGCCGATAGCCAGGTCGAAGTCGTTGCCGGCGATCTCCACGGCCTGGTCGATCAGCGCCGGCAACTCGCAAGGGGCCAGTTGGCGGTTGCTGCGGCGGCTGAAGCTGAGCATGTGGGTGACGATCTTGGCCGCCCGGGCGCCGGCCTGCTGGATGCCGTCGAGCAGTTGCGGCACCTCGCGGCTCTCCAGGTAGCGGTTGACGGCCGGCAGGTCGATGCCCAGTTCGCCGGCCTGCTCCTGGTTGCGCGGCAGGTCCGGCGACAGGCGCCGGCGAATGTTCTGCACGTTGTGCAGGATGGCGCCCAACGGGTTGTTGATCTCGTGGGCCATGCCCGCGGCCAGGCCGCCGACCGAGAGCATCTTCTCCGATTGCACCATCATCTCTTCCAGGGACAGGCGCTGGGTGATGTCGTCGATGCGGATCACCACGCCACGGCCAGCACCACCCATCAGCGGGTAGAAGGTCAGGGCATAGTGGCGCAGGTCTTCGCCCTTGGGCCAGGTGACCCGTTCGATCTTGGCCACCCGGTGTTTCTCCACGCTCTCCTTGAGCTGCGGCAGGAAGGGCTTGAGCGGCTCGAAGGCGAGGAACACCGGCTGGTTCAGTGCCTCGTCCAGCGGTGTGCCGGAGAGCACCGTGGCCTCGTGGTTCCACTGGGTGACGTAGAGCTGCTCGTCGAGGGCAATCAGTGCCGAGGGCATGGAGTCGATGATGCTGTTCAGGTAGTTCTGAAAGCCCGTGAGTTTTTTCTCGATCTTGCTGCGCACCTGGACTTCAAGTTCCAGCTTGCGGTTGGTGTGGCGGGTTTCCTCGGCCAGGCCCTGGGCCTGGTCGTAGGCGTCCTGGAACTCGTCGCGGGTACGCTTGAGCTGCTGCTCGCGGGCCTCGATGCGCGACAGCATGGTGTTGAACGCCTCGGCCAGGCTGCCGATCTCGTCGTCGTTGCCGCGCTGGGCGCGCAGGGCATAGCTCTCCTCGCGGGTGACCTGGCGGGTCAGCTCTTCGAGGCGATTGATCGGCACGGTGATCAGGCGCTTGATCTGCCGGGCGATGACCAGCCACAGCAGTATGCTGAACACCAAAATGGCCAGGCTGGCGGAGAGCGTGCCGGTGTAGAACGCGGTGGGCAGCTCGCTGCTGGCTACCAGCAGCAGGTGCGCGGGCGGGGCGGCGCTACGCGGTAGGCGGATCAGCTGGGTGCTGCGAAACTCCATCAGGCGCCAGCCGTCGATGTTGCGGTAGCGCTTGGGCAGGGTCAGCGGGTCGCCGTGCTGCAGCTGGGCCAGCATCTGCCCGTCGCCGCCATAGATCGCGGCGGCGCGCAACGGCGAGTAGCTGTCGAGCTCCTTGAGCAGCGCCGTGGCGTTCTCCGTCGAGTCGCCGGCGCGCGCGGACAGCTGCGGGTTGGAGACCAGCCGACCGATGGTCTGCAGGGCCTGGGGCGCCATGCTTTCCTGGGTGATCCAGTAGGCGGCGCTGATGAAGGCGAGGTTGGCCACCAACAGGATGGTCACCAGCAGCACCAGCAGGGCCGCCAGCAGTTTCTGCCCGACCGGGAGGTTTTCCAGGCGTTGACGCAGGGTCATGGGTGAAGAGGTGTCCTGTCCTGTGGATAAAGGGCGTCAGTCGCTGCGCAAGCCGCGCGCTTCGAGGTTTGCCATCAGGCGCCGGCGCAACTTTTCCAGATGCGGCACGCTGGCACCATGCCGCGCAGCGACGCGGCAGGCGTGGCCGAGCAGGTAGTGGACCTCGGTGCGCCGGCGATGGCGGACGTCCTGGTACATGGAAGAGTAGTTGGCCGCGGTGGCGAGGATCACCCGCTGCACTTCCTCGTGCAGGTCGTTGGCCGCCTCGGGCTGGCCGCAGCGGTGTAGCAAGTCGGCCAGTTCGTCGCACAGCTGGTCGACTTCGGCCAGGTGACCGAGCAGGCCGCCATTCTGGCAGTCGTGCAGCACGGTGAGCGGGTTGATCGCGCAGTTGAGCGCCAGCTTGCGCCACAGGCGGGTGGGGATATCGAGCGCCCACTGGGCCGGGATGCCGGCGTCGTGCAGATCCTCGAACCAGGATGGGACGTTGGGATTGGCCGGGTCGCCCAGCCAGTTGAAGCCGTGGCCGGCGAAGCGTACCTGCCAGTCGGCCTCGCGGAACGCGCCCTCGGTGCTGGAGGCGAAGATGCAGCGGGCGTGGGGCACCTGGTCGGCGACTTCGTCCTGGCTGCCCAGGCCGTTCTGCAACAGCACCAGCTCGGCGCCGTTGGCCAGCCGCGGGGCCAGGCGGGCCACGGCGGGCGCGGCGTCGTAGGCCTTGCAGGCGACCAGCAGGCGATGGATCGGGCCGGGGGCGTCGGCAGTCTCCGCGGGGATCGCGTAGTGGTGGGCGCCGTCCTGTTCGACCAGGGTCAGCCCGCCGCCGTGCTCATAGGCGGCCAGGCGCTGTTGGTCACGCAGGATCAGGCGGACCGCCTTGCCGGCGCGGGCCAGGCGACAGGCCCAGAGGCTGCCGAGGCTGCCGGCGCCGAGAATATGCCAGGTGCTGCTCATCTGCGTTTCGCAACCCGTTATAATGAGTCCGCATTTTAACCATCAAACCCGACGCGCTCCATCTTCAGGCCGAGCGCGCTTTTTTTTCTGGAGATCATCCATGCCTTCGTTCGACGTGGTATCGGAACTGGACAAGCACGAAGTGCAGAACGCCGTCGACAACGCCATCAAGGACCTCGACCGCCGTTATGACCTCAAGGGCAAGGGCACCTTCGAGTTCAAGGACAAGGAGCAGACCGTGCTGCTGACCGCCGAGGAGGAGTTCCAGCTCGAAGCGATGCTGGAAATCCTGCGCCTGGCGCTGGTCAAGCGCAAGATCGACGTCAAATGCCTGGAAACCAAGGACCCCTACGCATCCGGCAAGGAAAAGAAACAGGAAGCCAAGTTCCGCGAAGGCATCGACAAGGACCTGGCCAAGAAGATCGTCGCCACCATCAAGGACGGCAAGCTCAAGGTCCAGGCCGCCATCCAGGGCGAGCAGGTGCGCGTGACCGGCAAGAAGCGTGACGACCTGCAGGAAGCCATCGCCCTGCTGCGCACCAAGGAATTCGACATGCCGCTGCAGTTCAACAACTTCCGCGACTGATCCTCGGCGGCCCGGAACCTTGATGGCGCAGTGATGTCCATCGGGGTCCGGGCCGCTTGCTTTGCGTTGCCCGCCTCATCGTGTACTTGCCGTTCGGCATCAGGAGATAAACATGGATTTGAACGCTGAAGTCGATCAGCTGGTCCGCCAATCGCAAACCTGGCTCCCCTTGATCATGGAGTACGGCAGCCGCCTGTTGCTGGCGCTGCTGACACTGGCCATTGGCTGGTGGATCATCAACAAACTCAGCGCCCGCCTGGGCAAGCTGGTCGGCCTGCGTGCCGACGCGGCGCTGCAGGGCTTCATCAGCACCCTGGCCAACATCGTGCTGAAGGTACTGCTGATGGTCAGCGTGGCGTCGATGATCGGTATCGAGACCACCTCGTTCGTCGCCGCCATCGGTGCCGCGGGCCTGGCCATCGGCCTGGCCTTGCAGGGGAGCCTGGCGAACTTCGCCGGCGGCGTGCTGATCCTGATGTTCCGTCCGTTCCGCATCGGTGACTGGATCGAGGCGCAGGGTGTCGCGGGCACCGTGGACAGCATCCAGATCTTCCACACCGTGCTGCGCACCGGCGACAACAAGACGGTGATCATGCCCAACGGCAGCCTGTCCAACGGCATCATCACCAACACCAACCGCCAGCCGACCCGCAAGGTGGTGTTCGACGTGGGCGTGGACTACGACGCCGACCTGCAGAAGGCGCGCAACGTGCTGCTGGAGCTGGCCCAGGACCCGCGCGTGCTGCAGGATCCGGCGCCACAGGCGGTGATCTCGACCCTGGGTGACAGCTCGATCACCGTGTCGCTGCGTATCTGGGTCAAGACCGCCGACTACTGGGACGTGCTGTTCATGCTCAACGAGCATGCCCGCGACCGTCTCAAGGCCGAAGGGATCGACATTCCGTTTCCACAGCGGGTGATCCGCGTGGTGCAGGAGGCGGCGGTCCAGTAACGCCTCGTCGCTTCCCATCGCGGGGCAAGCACGCTCCCACATGGCCAGTACCGGTCTTGTGGGAGCGGGCTTGCCCCGCGATGCTTTTCAAGACCCTTACACTTGTTCACAGCCGGGTACTGTCATTTCTGGCATATACCTTGATCCTGCCTACAAACCCGATGTCTGCCATGAAACCTTTGCTGTATATCACTCCCTTGCGCGCCTTGCTGTTCGGCCTGACCCTGGCGCTGTTCGAATTGCTGACCTATCTCGCCAGCGACGCGGTCATGCCCGCCATGCCGGTAGTCGTCGGTGATCTTCAGGCCAGTCCCGAATACATTCCCCACGCCCTGAACCTGTACCTGCTGGGCGGGGTACTGCTGCAGTGGTTGATCGGCCCGCTGGCGGATCGCTACGGCCGACGCCCGTTGCTGCTGGGCGGCTGCATCTTCTTCGGCCTGGCTTGCCTGGCGACCTTCTGGGTACAGGACATCGGCCTGTTCAACCTGTTGCGCCTGTTGCAGGGCATTGGCCTGGGCTTCGTGGTCACGGTCAGCTACCCGGCGCTCAACGAGGCGTTCAGCGAAGCAGACGCGGTGCGCATGATGGCCCTGCTGGCCAATATCGCCCTGTTGTCGCCGCTGCTCGGCCCGCTGGTGGGTACCCTGATGCTGCAGTGGCTGGACTGGCGCTGGCTGTTCGTGGCGTTTGCCGCGGGCGCGGTGCTGTGCTGGCTGCTGCTTTACCGGCTGATGCCGGAAACCCTGGGCGTGGAGCGTCGCGACGGTTCGCGCCTGCCGTTCACGCCCATCCACCTGCTACCGTTGCTGGCTGGCTACGGCCAGTTGCTGGGCAATCGGCGCTTCGTGGCCGGTAGCGCGGCACTTGGGCTGGTGGGGCTGCCGTTGATCGGCTGGATCGGCCTGTCGCCGGTGCTGCTGATCCATGACGAAGGCCTGAGCACCCTGGAATACGCATTGTGGCAGTTGCCGGTGTTCGGCGGGCTGATCATGGGCAACCTGATCATCAACCGCATCGCCGATCGTTATCCACTGCCGGCATTGGTGCGCGGGGCCCTGTGGCCTTATCTGGCGGGGCTGTCGCTGATGGTCGCGGCAACCTGGTGCTGGCCGACGGTGACCAGCGTGGTGGCCGGCATGTCGCTGTACGCGCTGGGGCTTGGAGTGGCCAACGCGGTGTTGTACCGCATGACGCTGTTCTCCAGCGAGCAGAGCAAGGGCCTGGTCTCGGCGATGCTGGGAATGATCACCATCGCCTTGCTGGGGCTGGGAGGCGCCGTGTTGGCGATGCTTGGCGCGGGCGCGAGCCTGATGCACTTTGCCGTGGCGGCAGGCATTGCAGGGGCGCTGGCGCTTTGGCCGTTGTGGTTTGTCGTTGGCGGTCGGCGTGGGGAAGGGGCCGTGGTGCAGTAGAAACATCGCGGGGCAAGCCCGCTCCCACGCAACTGGTCAACTTGTCAGCGTGGGAGCGGGCTTGCCCCGCGATAAGGCCGGTGACGGCTTAGTTCTGTTCAGCCGCCGGACTCTCCACCGGCACCGGCTTTCCCCGACCAACCTCCTGCCGCCAGTGCAGGGCGATCAGCACCAGCGTCGGCACGCCCAGCAGCGCGGTGATCAGGAAGAAGTCGTGGTAGCCGAACTTCTCCACCATCACCCCGGAATATCCACCGATCAGGCGCGGCAGCAACAGCATGATCGAGCTCAGCAGCGCGTACTGGGTGGCCGAGAACTTCAGGTTGGTCAGGCTCGACAGGTAGGCGACGAAGGCTGACGTGGCCAACCCCGAGCTGAAGTTGTCCAGCGAAATGGTCACCACCAGCATTTCCAGGTTCGGGCCCATGTCGGCCAGCATCAGGAACAGGATGTTGGTCGCCGCCGAGGCCGCGCCGCCGATGAACAGGATCGGCAGGATGCCGAAACGCACGATCAGCAGGCCACCGGCACCGGCGCCCACCAGGGTCATGATCAGGCCGAAGATCTTGCTGACGCTGGCGATCTGGTCCTTGGTGAAGCCCATGTCGATGTAGAACACGTTGGCCATCACGCCCATCACCGTGTCGGACATGCGGTAGGTGGCGATCAGCCCGAGCAGCAGCAGGGCCTGCCAGCGGTAGCGCGCGATGAAGTCGTTGACCGGTGTGAGCACCGGCGCCAGGCCGCGACGGCCCAGGGACGACAGGCACGCCCAGGTCAGCAGCACGTAGAGGATCAGGCGCAGGAAGGCGCGGTCCTCGAGCAGCAGGTCGAGCATGGTCGAGTCGCCGAATACCACGCTGGCCCAGTCGGTGTTGAACAGCTGGGTGAAGCTGGCGGGCACCGAGACCAACAGGATGATCAGCACGAACACCGACGCCAGCTGGTGCATAAGCCCGTAGCGGGCCGCCGACAGCTGGGTGCGCAGGGGCACCGGCGGTTCGCGCATCACCAGGGTGGTGAACAGCGCGGGCAGCATCAGCACGCCGAACAGCACGTAGGTGCCGGTCCAGGCCTGGTGCAGGTAGCTGAATCCGGTGGAGCCGAACCACTCGGCGAAGAACAGCGCGCCGGCGGTGGCGAGCAGCGCGGCGACCCGGTATCCGGCCATGTAGCTGGCGGCCAGGGCGGCCTGGCGCTGATCGTCGGCGATCTCCAGGCGGTAGGCGTCGACGGCGATGTCCTGGGTGGCGGAGGCGAAGGCCACCAGCACCGCCAGGGCGATCAGCCACGACAGATGCTTCTGCGGGTCGCAGAAGCCCATGCCGACCAGCCCGAGCACCACCAGCACCTGGGACAACAGCAGCCACGAACGACGACGGCCCATGCCACCGAGCAGCGGCAGGCGCCATTGGTCGAGCAGCGGCGACCAGACCCACTTGAAGGCGTAGGCCAGGCCGATCAGGCTGGCATAGCCGATGGTCTCACGCGCCACACCCGCCTCGCGCAGCCAGACCGAAAGCGTCGAGAACACCAGCATGTACGGCAGGCCGGCAGCGAATCCGAGCAGCAAAAGCACCAAAGTTGACGGGCTGGCATAGGCAGCGAGCGCAGCGCGCCAGGTTTTACGGGGCATGGGCCAACATCTGCCTCAAGGTTTGCGAAAACAAAGCGCGCACTCTAACCGCTGTGCTCCATTGGACGCCAGCCATGGCGCGCCATATCCACACGATTATTGGCCACATTCACGCCTTCTGCGCGCAGACGGGCGCGTTGTTCGTCGCCCGACGGCGTGCCCAGGGCCAGGCTCAGCCGACCGCCGGCACCCAGCACCCGGTGCCAGGGCAGGCGGGTATCCGGCGGCAACTGCCCCAGGGTGCGTCCGACCCAGCGCGCCGCGCGACCGAGGCCGGCCAGCTCGGCCAGTTGTCCGTAGCTGACCACCTTGCCGGCGGGCACCTGGCCCAGCACCGAGTACAGTGCCATTCGTCGGGCCTCGGCGTCTTCCGGCGGGGAGGGTGGCGGCATGGACATCACGGGGTACCTGGCCTGCGGATGAAACCGGACAGGCGGTCCGGGCAAATGCGAGTGGAACTCATCGGCATGGTCAGGGTCTGTCCTTGCTCAGGTTGTCGGTATCTGGATAATGCCCGGCTTTTTCGTCGAATCGAACTCGTATTGCGCTTATGTCTTCTAGAACCCTGCTTTGCCTCATCGCCGCGTCCCTCTGTACCCCCGTGCTCGCCGACACCGTATGGATGAAGAACGGTGACCGCCTGAGCGGCAAGATCAAGGTCTTCGACGGCGGCAAGCTGCTGCTGGAGACGCCCTATGGCGGTTCGATCGCCCTGGACTGGAAACAGGTGCAGACACTGGAGAGCGACCAGGAACTGCTGGTCAAGCAGGACGCCTACTCCGGCGAGAAGGCCAAGTCGCTCAAGGCCGCCGAACCGGGCAAGGTGACCCTGGCCAACGGCGATGCGCCGAAGACCGTCGAGTTGGCCAGCATCGAGCAGATCATGAAGCCACGGCCGGTGGTCGAGGACTTCCTATGGAAGGGCAATGTCGATGTGGCCATGGACTACAAGCGCGCCGAGAACAATACCGACGACTACGACGTCAGCTTCAAGACCACCGCCCGCCATGGCCGTTGGCGGCACAACGCCGAGGGCGAGTACAACCGCGAGACCAAGGACGACGTCACCACCACCAACAACTGGAGTGCCGAGTACGCCCTTGACCGCTTCATCACCGAGAAGTGGTTCTGGCAGGGGCGCCTGGAGTACAAGCGCGACCATATCGAAGACCTGGCGCGCCAGCGTACCGTCGGTACCGGCCCGGGCTACCAGTTCTGGGATGACGAACTGGGCGCGTTCTCGCTGGGGTCGCTGATCAACCGAACCGATTTCGAATACCGCGATGGTGGCAAGGACAACTTCTATGCCGCCGCCGTGAAGTGGGACTACAACCGCTACCTGATCGGCAAGAAGGTGGAGTTCTTCACCAATGGCGAGGTTGGCAAGCCGCTGGGTGGGGTGGCCGAGTACGCGCTGGATGCCGAGATGGGGCTGCGCTACAAGGTGACCGAGTGGGCTTCGCTCAACCTGAAGGCGGAGAAGGACCTGATCAAGGGCACCCGCGACAGTGACCTGGACAAGACCCGCTATACCGCCGGGTTTGGTGTTACCTGGTAAGACGATCCGGTAAAGCGCTGTGCGTGCTCTTTGTAGGAGCGGCCTTGTGTCGCGATAGGGCCGCAAAGCGGCCCCGGCGATGCCTGCCTTGTCGCTGTGATCCTGGGGCTGCTGCGCAGCCCTATCGCGACACAAGGCCGCTCCTACAGGGGTATGCGTAGATCTACACGGCAGCATACCCAGTGGCAGCGGCGGGTGATAATGCTTATCTTGTCACCCATCCAGTCCGTCGCCAGGAGCCTATCCAGTGAGTACCAACGCCCTCCGCCCCGCCCGGGAACTGCTGCTCAAGGAATACCGTGGCGTTCTCTCGACCCACTCCAAGTCCATGCCCGGCTATCCCTTCGGTTCGGTGGTGCCTTACTGCCTGGACGCCGAGGGCCATCCGCTGATCCTCATCAGCCGTATCGCCCAGCACACCCACAACCTGCAGAAAGATCCCAAGTGCTCGTTGCTGGTGGGTGAGCGCGACGCCGAGGACGTGCAGGCTGTCGGGCGCCTGACGGTGATGGCCGAGGCGCGCAAGCTGAGCGACGACGCGGCCATCGAGGCTGCCGCGGCCCGCTACTACCGGTACTTCCCTGAATCGGCCAATTACCACAAGGCCCACGACTTCGATTTCTGGGTGCTCGAGCCGGTACGCCACCGCTACATCGGCGGTTTCGGCGCGATCCACTGGCTCGACCAGGTGACCCTGGCCAATCCCTTCGCGGGCATGGCCGAGGCCAGCATGATCGAGCACATGAACAGCGACCACGCCAATGCCATCGCCCATTACGTC
The DNA here is from genome assembly GCF_014268865.1 of Pseudomonas sp. BW16M2. Lineage (NCBI taxonomy): Bacteria > Pseudomonadati > Pseudomonadota > Gammaproteobacteria > Pseudomonadales > Pseudomonadaceae > Pseudomonas > Pseudomonas sp. BW16M2. Next base: position 198,702 of record NZ_JABWRI010000007.1, read on the forward strand.
GAACTGACCGATCTGCCGCGCACGACGCCGGCCGAAATGGTCGGCATCGACAGCGAAGGCATGCACCTGCGTATCGGCCAGGGGGTGTACTGGCTGGCTTTCCCGAACATTTGCAACACGCCGACACAAGTCCGCGAAGCCTTGGTTTTGCTGGCTCGCGCTGACCAGTGGCCGGTTGCGGAAAGCGTCGAGGGTTGAAAACAGGCGTCGAGGCATCCATCTGATGGTCTTACAGGAAGATTCTCTTCCGTCGAGGAACCCTTGATGCGTGCTTTTCTACTGCTGTTACTGCTTTTTCCCGTGCTGGAGCTGTTCGTCTTCGTCAAGGTCAGCGCGGCCATCGGTTTCTTTCCGGCGCTGCTGCTGATCATCGCCGGTTCCGCCCTGGGTGTGCTGGTGATGCGCGTGGCCGGCCTGGCCACCGCCCTACGTGCCCGGGAGAGCCTGCAGCGCGGCGAATTGCCAGCTGAGGACATGTTCCAGGGCCTGATGCTCACCGTTGGTGGTGGTCTGCTGCTGTTGCCAGGCTTCATCAGCGATGTGCTGGGCCTGCTCTGCCTGTTGCCGTTCACCCGCCGCCTGGTTGCCGGAAAGCTGCGTCGTCGCGCCGAGGAACAGGCCCTGCGCCAGCGCGCGTTCCAGGATGACCCATTCCAGGCCCAGCCCCGCGATGGTGGCCATCGTCCGAACGTGATCGAGGGCGAGTACGAGCGCCGCGACAAGTAAGGCGTAGTTATGCGTGGGAGGGGGGGGGGGGGGGGGGGGGGGGGGGGGGGGGGGGGGGGGGGGGGGGGGGGGGG
>NZ_JABWRI010000070.1:0-788 GCF_014268865.1 Pseudomonas sp. BW16M2
GCCTGATTTTCCGTAGAGTTCTCGCTTTTTAGGCGAAGGATTCTGCCATGTCCAAGCGATACGAACTTTCCGACGCAGAATGGGAAATAGTCGCGGACCTCTTCACCGCACATCGACGTACAGGACGCCCAAGAGTCGATGATCGCTTGATGCTCAACGGCGTGTTGTGGGTGCTGTGCTCTGGTGCAACCTGGCGGGACATGCCTGAACGATTCGGGCCTTGGTCGACGGTCTATCAACGATTTCGAGACTGGCGAAACCAAGGAACCTTCAACAAGATGCTCAAGCGGTTACACCTCAAACTCAATGCACAGGGCCAGATTGACTTGACCACCTGGTGCATCGACTCAACCGCCGTGAGGGCCACCCGTGCCTCTGTCGGAGCAGGCAAAAAAGGGGGACTGAAGAACCAACGGACACGCACTTGGACGAAGCAGGGGCGGGTTGACGACGAAAACTCACATGGTCAGTGACGCCCGTGGCGTCCCACTCCACTTCACGCTCTCAGGTGGTAACGCCAGCGACATCTCCCATGCTCAGCGACTGCTGGACGGTGTCCACATCCCCTCGAATCGAGGTAGGCCACGCAAGCGCTGCCGCTGGCTCCTGGCCGACAAAGGCTATGACGCAGAATCCTTGCGGCAATACTGCGACCGCTATCGGATGCAGCCGGTGAGTCCGCTGCGTGACATGAAGCGCAAGCCGAAGCCGGGCTTACGGCGCCTGTTTGACAAGCCCAAGTATCGGCAGCGGAACGCTATCGAACGGCTATTTGGTTGGTTGAAGGA
>NZ_JABWRI010000071.1:0-755 GCF_014268865.1 Pseudomonas sp. BW16M2
CCCTGCACGTAGCTGAGCGTGGCGCTGTACTTGCGGTAGCGCGCCACCGGCTGGCCCGGGCGTGGATGGCCGTTGTCCTGGGCGTCGAAGGCGCCGATGCCCTCCTGGGTGCCCAGGTCGAGGTTGACGAAGGCATTGCCCAGGCGCCGGCCATGGTTGATGCCGAACTGCGCCTCGCTCAGGCGGTTGCTGCTGCCGGCCAGGCGACTGTCCTCGATGTAGTTGTTGGTGCGCAGGTGGGCCATGCCGGCATTGAGCGAAGTCTTGCTGGTGGCGTCGCGGTGCACCACGCGCTCGGCGCGCAGCTGGTGGTTCTGGCTGTCGCCGGTCTGCTTGAAGGCAAAGCCGTTGGCCTGGGCCAGGGAGCGGTATTCGCTCTCGCTGTAGCTGTAGGTGAAGTTCCACCAGCCCCACGGCAGGTTGTAGAACAGCACGCCATTCTTCGAGCCCTGGGTGTGGTCGCTGACCACGTCGTGGCCGCCGCGCAGCATCAGCTGGTCGGCCAGGCCCAGCGGGCTGTCCCATTCCAGACCGAGGTTGAGCATCTGCTCGCCGGTGCTGCGCTGGCCTTCGTTGTTGCGCGACAGCGAGGCGCGCCAGGGTTTCTGTTGGGTGTTGCGCACCAGCACTTCGCTGCCGCCGACGGCCTTGCCCGGGGTCAGCTCCATCTGCGCCTTGTTCGACGGCAGGCGGTTGAGCTGGTCGACCATCTGCTCGATCTCGCGCAGGTTCAGGCGCTGGTCGATATCGCCGGG
>NZ_JABWRI010000072.1:0-549 GCF_014268865.1 Pseudomonas sp. BW16M2
GAAGACCTGCAGGTAGCAGACCTCGATATCGTTGCGATGGCGGCGGTTGTCGCGTTCCACCAGCACGGCGCTGGCCGGGCCTGCGGTGGTGCAGGTCGGCTGGATCTGGCTGGCGGCGTCCAGCACGGGTGCGAGCATACGGCACGAGGAAGCGTGCACTTGGGCCACCACCGGGCCGACGACTTCCACGGCGTAGTCTTGCTTGGCCTGCGGACCGAAATCGCCGAGGTGGTCGGCGCTGTAGTTGATGCCGCCGATGAACGCGCGTTGTCCGTCGATCACCAGGATCTTGCGGTGCAGGCGGCGGAACAGGTTGGTGCGCATGCCAGCCAGCCGGGGTTGCGGATCGAACGAATGGAAGCGTACCCCGGCCTCGGTCATCGAGGCGATGAAATCGTCGGGCAGGTCCGCAGTGCCGTAGCCGTCCACCGCTACCTCGACCCGCACCCCCCGCCGCGCGGCGTCGATCAGCGCCTGGCGCAAGGGTTGGCCGACCTTGTCGTCGTAGATGATGAAGGTCTCCAGGAGGATTTCCTCCCGTGCCTGGGC
>NZ_JABWRI010000073.1:0-483 GCF_014268865.1 Pseudomonas sp. BW16M2
TTCCCTCGCTCCGTTCTTGCTCCCGGGAGGACCGCGCTGAACGCCCCATCCTGGGGCGCAGCGCTTGACGGCCATCCTTGGCCGTCACCTCCCTCCGCAAGAACTCCGCTCGGCCTACTGAAGTCGCAATTGGTGGCGCCTGGACTATCGCGCGCTTAGAAGCAAGAGCAAGAGCAAGAGCAAGAAATGCGAATTCAGTTGTTTGACAGTTAATTATGTATTGACTGTTCCGGCCCTTTCGCGGGGCAAGCCCGCTCCTACAGAGTCATATATAACGGCGACTATTGCGTGGGAGCGGGCTTGCCCCGCGATGCGATCGAAAGATTAATTAAGCTGCAACTAGCGACAGCTGCGCAAGTCCAGGCGCCGCTCGTAACTTCGCGACTTCAGGAGGCCGAACGCAGGTCTTGCGAAGGGAGGTGACGGGCATGGATGCCCGTCAAGCGCTGGGGCCCAGGATGGGCCCTGCAGCGCGGTCCTCCC
>NZ_JABWRI010000074.1:0-461 GCF_014268865.1 Pseudomonas sp. BW16M2
ACGTCGGGGCGTTCCAGGCTGTGGGCGAAGGTCACGCTGGCGGCCATGTGCTGGCCACGGGCGAACAACTCCAGCGAATGGCTGCTGGCACGGCCGTGGTACTCGCCGTTGTAGCGATCGTTGCGGATCACACCGAGGTCGTAGCCCAGGCCCAGACCGTACTCGGCCACCAGCGGCTGCAGCAGCGGCCAGTTCACCGGGCGGGTCCAGCGCAGGTCGTTGCGCCAGTAGCCACCGCTGTCGCCGGACAACGACTGGTCCTTCAGCCCGCGCACCGACGACAGCCCGCCAAGGCTGATGCGCTGCGGGCTGAACAGCACGTCCTCGCTGCGCTGACCGGTGGCCAGGCTGCTGAAGCTCAGGCGCTCGCCGAAGAGCTGGAAACCCTGCACGTAGCTGAGCGTGGCGCTGTACTTGCGGTAGCGCGCCACCGGCTGGCCCGGGCGTGGATGGCCGTTGTC
>NZ_JABWRI010000075.1:0-445 GCF_014268865.1 Pseudomonas sp. BW16M2
AGAACTGCGGTATTACCCTTGTCGAGCCAGTAACTGAAGATCTGATCAAAAGCATGCGTCATGACAACGCTACCTTTTCAGGTGGAACGGACTGTGGGCTAGTTCGCGACTCGTGATCAATCACCTCAGGCCACTTGACCTCTGGCGCCAGACGCATGGCGAATTGGCACCAGAGGATATCGTTGTGGTCTCTATTGAGCGGGGCGGGAGGGACAGCGGAGAGGCCATGTTGCATGTAAGTGCATACATAGGCCCAAATTGATGCTTCACCGTATTCGTTGTTCAATGGGAATCGGTCGATAACGTTATTGGTGCCTGGTTCCACGATGGACAGCATGATCCCTGTTTTTACGAGGTGCGAGCCTTGGTGGGTTACGGCTTGTTTTCTCCAGCGTTCTGCGCGTACATCCTTCCAGTCGTAGCTGACGATTTTTATTGGCCATGG
>NZ_JABWRI010000076.1:0-405 GCF_014268865.1 Pseudomonas sp. BW16M2
TCGTCGCGCTTGTAGCGGCCGGGGTAGTCGAAGCGCTCGTAGTCGTCGGCCTGGTGCTGCAGGTCGCTGGCGTTGAATTCCTGCTGCAGGTGGTAGGCCGGGTGGGTGAAGGAGTAGTCGCGCTGCACCTGGCGGGCCGTGCGCACCTGCTCGCGGTAGTGCAGGCGGCGCAGGCAGGGGCGGGCCTGGTCGCCGCCGCTGTTGGCGTGGTAGAGCACGGCCAGCGGGTCGGGGTAGTCGTCGTCGATGAAGCCTTCGTCGTCGTCATCGTCCTCGGGCTTGACCAGGCTGGAGCTGATCATGCCCAGGGTCAGCACGCGGTCGCTGACGAGCAGGCGGTGGCCCTTGGCGCTGTGGACGAAGCGGTAGATGAAGCCTTCCTCGGCGGCCAGGCGGGTGATGAAG
>NZ_JABWRI010000077.1:0-394 GCF_014268865.1 Pseudomonas sp. BW16M2
TTCGCCCACCTGCTCGACAAGCCCGCGCTGTTCACCATCCTGCGCGGCCAGCGCCCGATGCGCTACGTACACGGCCTGATCAGCGCCTTCAGCCAGGGCGACACCGGCAACTGCCGCACCCGCTACCAGGCCGTGATCGAGCCCAAGCTGGCCCGCGCCGGGCTGCGCTCGAACTGGCGTATCTTCCAGCAACAAAGCGTGCCGCAGATCCTCGAAACCCTGTTCAAGGCCCAGCGCATCACCGACTTCGAACTGGGCCACAGCTTCCCCCACGCGCCCCGCGAGTTCTGCGTCCAGGCCGGCGAAACCGACCTCGCCTTCATCACCCGCCTGGCCGCCGAGGAAGGCTTCATCTACCGCTTCGTCCACAGCGCCAAGGGCCACCGCCTGCTCG
>NZ_JABWRI010000078.1:0-371 GCF_014268865.1 Pseudomonas sp. BW16M2
TTCGACGGCAGGCGGTTGAGCTGGTCGACCATCTGCTCGATCTCGCGCAGGTTCAGGCGCTGGTCGATATCGCCGGGAAAGGCCATGGCCAGTTCGCGGTCGCTCAGGCCACTGGTCGGGTCCGGGCGCAGCCCTTCCAGGCGCCCTTCCACCACAAGTACCTGCAGGTGGCCCGAGGACAGGTCCTGCTGCGGCAGGTAGGCACGGCTGGTGACCAGGCCGCGCCCCAGGTAATGGTCGGTGATGGCCTTGAGCAAGGCATTGAGCTGGGTGACGCCCAGGCACTGGTCGATGAAGGGCTTGAGCAGGCGGTCGCGGTCGGCGGCGGACAGGCTGTCGGCGCCCTTGAGCTCGATGGTGTGGATGGTGAA
>NZ_JABWRI010000079.1:0-365 GCF_014268865.1 Pseudomonas sp. BW16M2
CCAGTTAAAGACTGTTACCTATGTGCGTGAACTGATTTGTAACCCATGTGGGTGAGTCATACCGCGAGGATTTTTTGCTTACTTTTTGATCCTTCAAAAAGTGAGCCGCCGTAAGGGCGGAAAGGTGACTATACGTCGCCATCGCAAATGAATGCGTATATAACTTTCAAAACACACACTCTCTCAAAGTCAAAGTCAAAGTCAAAGTCAAAGTCAAAGTCAAAGTCAAAGTCAAAGTCAAAGTCAAATGCGATCGGCGTGGGTCTCTACAGTTGTAAGCGCATTCAATTGCTATACTGACGCATAGTCACCTTTTCGCCCTTACGGCGAGTCACTTTTTGTCAAACGCGACAAAAAGTAACCAA